>JBEGUT010000243.1:0-6372 GCA_041178745.1 Planctomycetota bacterium
TTGATGCTGACCGGTGGTTTGCCTAGTTTGAATGCCAAGAATGAAGTCCAAATTCTTCGAGCCAATCGTGCTGATCAACGCAAACGAGACGAGTTTATTCGGCAGTTCTACGCAACCTTTTATGGTGCCAACAGCTGTAATCCTTGTGTATGTCCTCCACCCCTTCCTGAAGACCCTTCTATCGTAAGAATACCTTTGCGGCTCCCACCCGGTATTACGCCGAGTTTCCGACCAGAAGATATTCTGCTTAACGAAGGTGACATTGTTTACATCGAGTCGCGAGATCGAGAGGTATTTTACACAGGCGGCATGTTGCCTGGTGGTGAATGGAAGTTGCCTCGTGATTACGATCTGGACGTACTAGGGGCAATGGCACTTGCGGGACGTGGTATCGGAGCATCAAGCGGTGGTCAAGGTGGAAACGCTTTGGGTGGTAATTTTGCGATGGGTGTTGGGGGCGTGCCGCCCGGACGTCTGTATATACTTCGCAAGACTCCCTGCGATGGCCAAATCACTATCGAAGTTGACCTAGCTCGCGCGATCAATAATCCTCGTGAACGTCCGCTGGTTCAGCCTGGAGATATCCTCATCCTGCAGTACAAGTGTGAGGAAGAAATTCTGAACTTCGGATTGGGATCCTTCTTCACCTTCGGATTACAGCAGCTGATCTCAAATAACAACTAAAACCTTGCGAAAGACAGGGTAAGGTCTTGAAATAAGAACTTGATCGCAGAAAGGCGGCCTAAAAGGTCGCCTTTCGCTGTTTCTGGGGCAGTGTTCCCTTAGGATGGCCCCGAGGTTAAGATGGTTGGCAGCCGAGGATTTCTAGAAATTCGAATTCTGCCGGCTTGTCCTACCCTTAAATCCCCATCAAGTATCCCACGTTTATCAATCTGGAGGATCGTTCAGCGATGTCCATCGAGTCCCCTTTGAATCAAATTGCCGGCGTCGATTCCGAACAAGCTTCGAAAGGCAGCAACCGCCGTACGTTTTTGAAAAATACAGGTTTAGTATCAGCTGCTGGCGCAACGCTAACTAGCGCCGTACTGAGCGGTCGTGCCGTACATGCGTCGGCCGACGAAACACTCAAGATCGGTTTGGTTGGTTGCGGTGGTCGTGGAACTGGGGCTGCGGCCGACGCTCTGCAGGCAGACAGCAATTCAAAGATTGTCGCTCTAGCCGACCTCTTTCCAGATCGTTTGGAACAATGCCGCAAATTGCTATCGCGGCAATTCAAAGAAAGATTTAGTGCGACTGAGGAAACATGTTTCAGTGGTTTGGATGGATACAAGAAGCTGATCGATAGCGGCGTGGATGTGGTACTCCTCTGCTCTCCTCCGCACTTCCGTCCTGACCATCTTGAATATGCGGTAGGGGCAAACAAGCATGTGTTTTGCGAAAAGCCTGTGGCGACGGACCCCAAGGGTGTTCGTCGTGTTCTAGAGACATGCCGAATTGCGAAAGAGAAGAATCTCAATATCGTTTCCGGCCTCTGCTGGAGATATGATTTTGGTGTTCGAGAAACAATGAAGCGAATTAAGGATGGCGCCATCGGCAAGATCATCTCTTCTCAAGAGGATTATCTAACCGGCACGCTATGGCTGCGAAATCGTTTGCCCGAACAGTCTGACATCAGCTATCAGATGTTGAATTGGATGTACTACAAGTGGTTGTCGGGAGACCATATTGTCGAGCAGTTTATTCACAGCTTGGATAAAGCATTGTGGTTGCACGACGATGAGCCACCAGTTTCTGCCTATGGTGTCGGCGGACGTCAGGTTCGCAACACGGCAGAGTTTGGCGATGTTTACGATCACTTCAGCGTCGTTTACGAATGGAAAGATGGGACCCGTACCTTCGCGACTACTCGTCAAATGGCCGGCTGCTTTGGCGAAGTAGAAGATTACGTCTACGGTACCAAGGGAACGGCGAAGATCATCAACCACTCCATTTCTGGTGAGACGAACTGGAAGTACGAGGGACCGACTCCGAGCATGTACAACCAGGAGCATAACGAATTGTTTGCTGCGATTCGCGCCGGTAAAACAATTAATAACGGCGTCTACATGAGCTACAGCACGTTGCTGGCGATCTTGGGTCGCGAGGTAGCTTACTCAGGTAAGCGAATCACTTGGGACGAGATTATGAACAGTCAGCAGGATTTGACTCCCAAGTCGTATGATGGTCCTGCCCCTGAGGTCGTTGTACCGATGCCAGGCAAATACCAATTCGCATAGTCGGTAAGGATGATTCCTCGAAGTTATCAAACACCAGCGAGGTGGCTCTAATGGAGATGCCTCGCTGGTTTTTTATGCGCGTGTATCTTTACAAAGGCGTTGGGAGCGTCCGTTGAGTCGCAACAGTTTCATCGCAGGTCGCGTGTAGAATGTTCAGTGAGTCTATCGGGGTTGTGGTAGTTGAGCATCCATCTGTTTTAGTTGCCTCAGCAATTCGTCGCGTAGTTCCATTGATTTTGTTTTGTTAGTAACTGCAAGATTTGTGGTCTCGTAAGGATCTGTCTTCAGGTTGTAGAGTTCATCTTGACCACCATAGTTGAGAATGAACTTCCATTCGCCTTGCCTTAGGACACTGTATGGCTGGGTCGCGCCGCGATAGTGAGGGAAGTGCCAAATCAAATTTCGTTCTTTGATTGATGTTTGGTTTCCGTGAAGAGCAGGAGCAAGACTTATTCCGTCGATGGTTACTTGGCTGGGAAGTGGTGATTGCGTGAGATCGCAGAGGGTTGGTAGCCAGTCGATCGAAGAGGTCGGAACGTCAATGGTGGTACCTTGTGGAAATAGTCCATCAGCTTGAAAGATCAGTGGAACGCGGAGTCCACCTTCATAGGGTGAGCCCTTGCCGTCGCGCAGCGGCGCGTTATCGGTAGGTGAACCATTCTGATCGAGCCCGCCATTATCGGATGTGAAGACGAACACCGTAGGACGTCCAAAGTTCATTTCCGAAATTGCTTTTCTTAGCTTACCAACACCATCGTCGACAGTTTGTACAAGTGCGGCGTATTTAGCTTGTTGAGCCGTCTTTCCTTCACGGGAATACTTTTTAGTCAATTCGGCAGGCGCTTCGATCGGTGTGTGAACGGCGTAGTGATTGAGTTGAATATAGAAAGGTTCATCCTTCCATCGTTGCATCAAGGCGATGGCTTCATCGACTTCGCGGTCCGTTAGGAATTCATTCGGTTTGCGCGAATCGATGCCTGGGATGCCTTGTTGAAGTATCTTATTTTTGGATTTAGGAAGTTGAAACGGATCAAAGTAAGTAGGAGGTTGCCCGTAATCACATCCTCCGATGTTGATCTCGTAACCTTGATGCTCCGGATACCAAGGATCGTCACCAAGATGCCATTTGCCGATATGGGCCGTGTGATAGCCGGCGGCCTGCATTATTTCGCCAACGGTAACTTCGGAGAGTGGCAGATAGAATGGATTAACGGGAGTTCTAAAAGGCTTCTGGGGATTGTCTTCGTAGCTACCTCTGGCGACATCGGGTGACGTATCAGTGGGTCTTTGAAATCGCGCGCGAATCCAATCGGTGATACCTAATCGTGCGGGATATCGTCCTGTAATCCAAGCGGCTCGAGTAGGACTGCAAATCGCCGCAGCGGAGTAGGCTGATGTCGCTCGGACGCCCTGCTCCGCGAGTCGATCAAGATGCGGCGTTTCAATGTATCTGCCACCGTAACATCCAAGATCCTGGACTCCCAAATCGTCGACCATAATGACGACAAAGTTGGGGTGGATGGTTGGTTGTGTTGGCTGTGTTTGGGCCTCTGCTGAGGAAGTGCCTGATAGGCAAAACAGTCCGGTCAGCCAAAGCAACAAATTCAATTTGTCGCGAAAGTGGTGAGTGAGGGCAATCAATGGAGGCAACTGGAGTGAGTGCCGTGCAAGCATGAAGGTAGTGGTTTCTATTTCGAGGGGTGGAGAATTGCTCATCGGAAAACGGATTGGCCCAATCTTTTTCCTGCAAAGTTGAGGATGAAAAGAAATCGAGGCTTTCAGTGTAACATAGTGGTTTCACTTCTAAAAAAGTGTTTCTTGTTACAACTGGCATTTCTTTTTGCCACGACCTCTCGAAGTGAAGCAAGATTGTTAGTTAAGGTAGTCAATTGCGCAGTCGCAGTCAGCTAACAAATGCACTGGGAGCTTGTAGGTTCGGGATTCACAGCGTGATGGTAAGTGAAGGCTAGCCTTTGCTGTTTCTAAGGTAGCTTGGCGAGTAGCACTTCCGGCAATTAATAATGCGTAGCTCTTAAATGCGGAGCTTTTAGAGTCGCCTAATGGATTTGTGGCTTGTGCAACGGGCGAAAAAGTAAGTCCCCCCTACCTCTAGCGAGACGAAACAGAACCTGCACACTATGAAGTGGGGTTTTTGAAATTTAAGCAAGGAAAGAAATATGTAAAATATGCAGACTAGGCTATCCAATTTGTTGAGGAAAATTGTGCTTAAGCTTATTCTTGACACGAACATGGCGAATAAGTCACGGCAGGAAGCAGGCTTTATACAAAACCACCAAAGGCATTTCGCTGGAGAAAGCTTATGAGAACAATCGCTCTACTTGCCCTGCTCATCCTCGGACCTAGTCAGTTAGTGTTCGCCGATATGATTGTTGATTTCGGTGGCCAGTATGTAACTCCGCCGAGCCAGCCTATGAGGGGTAATAGCCCTCTTGGCATAGCCAACGGGATTGATCTCGAGGGTGACTCAGCCTTTAATGACGCAATTGGGGGGGCAGTATTTACAACGGCGACTCCTTTGTCCCCAACAAGTAATTACTCGGGTAAAAGCTCAACTTTTTATGGGGGAGCTATTTTGGGGCAAATAAATACTGTGGGTCCAGTTTCCTTCGACGAGTTTGACATCAAGAATCAGGGGCCCCATGACTCGCCGCACCTGCATGGACAGGGTAATGGTGACATTCATGATCTGCATGCTGTGTTTTTGTGGAAACAAGAGGATTTTTTGAACGGCGGTAATCCATTGGTTTTTGATGGAAATAGCTTCGTACGTTTGAAAATAGGGTCGACGAACACCGAGGACATGTCAACGGCGCAGTTTAGGGTCATCGTCCGTGATGACCTCAATAAGTATTGGTTATCGCAAGCGTTCTTTACCAATATGGGCGCAAATTCTGTTCTGCAATGGGATAATTCAAACCAGGGATTCAGTGCAAGTTCGGATGGTAATTGGGCTAGCTTTGATCCCGATTCGATTTTTCCAGGTTTAGGTCCGACTTTTACAGGTACTGATTTGCGTTTTACCCAAGTGGGAGCCTCTTATTCTCCGAAGAAGTTTTCGTCAGTTACTGCAGTCGGTTTTTATCTTGACCAAGATCAATTCCATAATAACTTGGACTTCCATTTCGAGACATTTCAGGTTAACGCCAACTCTGTTCCCGAACCTGCTACGCTGGTTCATTTGTCATTGCTTGGAATTGCGGTCGCTTCCCGTTTTCGAAGAAAAAATAAATCGAAAACAAACGAGCAGTAGAACCAGTTTTCGTTTTACCTCATCGGTTTTTGGCGGCGAATTGAGTCAAGTTCGAGCTTACGATTCCTTACAATCGGTTGCTTGGGCACCTTTTTGTCAAGCATGTTAGGGTTGTTGTGTTGTCTGTAACGTAATTGCAATTAGAGTGAACTGTTGGGATCTTAGTCCCGACGATCGGGAATTTTCATCCGGCCGTTGCAATCTTATTGGCAGATAATAATGCAAGAGGTAATTTCCAGTGCTCGAACGAAACCCGCGTTCTCTTTGAGTGTGGGTCATCAATGGGATCTTGTCGCTTTGGCATTCCCCTTGCTTGGTGTATTTCCCCTCTTAATCCTGCAGGCTGCACATATGTGGGAAAAACCGCATTTGCAGTTTTTTCCAATCGCAATAGGACTAATCGGCTGGCTGGCCTTTCGGCAGATTCCGGCGGATCAAGAGTTGGCAGGAGGCTATAGACTCGGTATTTCTATCGCACTCGGTTTGCTTTCCTTTGCTGTCGCCGCAGCGGCGATATGGCTGTACTCTCCTTGGTTGGCCTACGTCACTTTAGTGACAACATTTTTATCTTGGAGTTTGACAAGGCTTAGTAGGACGACGTGGACCCGGATTGTTGTGATGGCGGCCGTATTGGTTTCGACGGTACCACTTCCATTTAATCAAGACAGGAAACTGGTTGCGGAGCTACAGAATCTTTCGTCGAAGGCCTGCAGCAATGCGTTGGATGGTCTCAGAATTCCGAATCTTTTACAGGGGAATATCCTGCAGATCGAGGGGCATTCACTTTTTGTTGAGGAGGCTTGTAGTGGAGTCACAAGTCTTTACTCGCTGCTTTCGCTTGGGCTCATACTAACTTTAGTTAAC
>JBEGUT010000244.1:0-6361 GCA_041178745.1 Planctomycetota bacterium
CGTATCCAAGCGGATGACTTCGTCTTGCTTGGTACCCTGAGCTCTAAAGATGATCTCTGAATCATTTTCTTTGATGATTTCTCCGATCTTTTCAGTGCGATCCTTGAGCTGGAGCACATCCCACTTATGCACTCGCTCGAGTTCGTCAGCAACAGCTTCAAACTTTTCCTTCTCCGACAAATAAATCACGTCGGGATGCTCGATGCGTTGCATGATACGGTTGGTTGGAATCGCAACAACGTCCAAACCATAGATCTTCAAGAATTCATTCGCTTCCGTCATCGCCGTACCGGTCATACCTGAGATCTTGCGATACAGCTTGAAGAAGTTTTGCAATGTAATGGTAGCCAGGGTTTGCGTTTCTTCTTTGATCTTAACCGCTTCTTTGGCTTCCACCGCTTGGTGCAAACCATCGCTCCATTGACGACCTTCCATCAAACGACCCGTGAACTCATCGACGATAACAACGGTTCCCTCGCGAACCACGTAGTTCACATCGCGCTTATAGAGGTGATGAGCCTTTAACGCATTGTCAATCAGATGCGGCCACTCCATGTTTCCGGCAGTATAGAAGCTCTCTACGCCAGCCATTTTCTCAGCAGCTCGTACACCTTCGTCGGTCAGTCCAACATTGTGATCCTTTTCATTGACGGTGAAATGCTTCCCTTCGGTCAGCGCTCTAGCGATGCGATCGGCATCGACATATTTACCCAGATCCAATTCCGCTGGACCTGAGATAATCAATGGTGTTCGCGCTTCGTCGATCAAAATGTTATCCACTTCGTCGATGATCGCGTAATTTAGCGGACCTTGCACTTGCTGAAGATGCTTCGGAAAACGGTCGTCATCGCGGGCCGCGACGCGCATATTGTCACGCAAGTAGTCAAAGCCGAACTCATTGTTGGTACCGTAAGTGATATTGCACGCGTAAGACTTTTGTCGCTCCGCAGTATCCATCCCACTCTGGATGTTACCAACCGTCAACCCCAAGCCCATATAAAGCGGCGCCATCCATTCCATGTCGCGACGAGCCAAGTAATCGTTGACCGTGATAACGTGCACACCACGACCTTCGATCGCGTTCAAATATGCGGGTAACGTGGCGACCAATGTCTTACCTTCACCAGTCACCATTTCAGCGATCGAACCGCTGTGCAATACCATTCCACCGATCAACTGCACATCGTAATGCCGCATTCGCAAATATCGCTTACCCGCCTCTCGGCAGGTTGCAAACGCTTCTTCCAAGATGTCGTCCAAGGTTTCACCAGCGCGCAGACGCTGACGCAATTTATCGGTCTGAGCCCGCAACTGCTCATCGGTCAACTGAGCCAACTTTTCTTCCATCGCGTTAATGCGCGTCACACGCGACATCAACCGCCGCACGACGTGCGAATTGGACGTTCCGAAAATCCCAGTTATCGATCGTTCAAAAGATTGCATCATTCCGGAGAAGAACAAACCAGTGCCTTCCCACAGACGTTCGAGCATTTCCATGGTCAAACCAGACCTGACATTTTAAGAGATCGGTCAGTCCCCTTCGCTAGGCGGATCCCTTTGACTGCCAATAGCGCGAATTCAAGAACCTAAATTCAACGGAGACCAATACTTACCGTTATTAAAAGTAGCGATTTCGCCGCCAAGGGTCAATCGCGGTTACGAGGCCCTAGGGGCGAAAAATCCCAGAGAACTGAGCATTCAACGGCCTTTTACTTGCGATTGGCCGACATCCAGAAATCGCGAACCGCCTGATTTCGACCCTGAGGCCCCAGACGCTGCAGTTGCTGTAACCAACGTGTCATCTCCTCATTGGAGGGGCGCCGCTGTACCACCGACAAGAACATTTGCTCAATAAACCTCGCGTCGGTTCCACCGGAACGTTCGTAGAACTCCGCAGAACTTAGAAGGGTGACCGGCAGATCATCCACCGATTTACCCCGCGCGAAATACTCCAACCAAGCGGTCAACTCAGCTTGATTGGGAACTCGATTGAGATACTTCTGGTAATAACTTGTAATCAATTGCGAGTTAGGTGGATAAGCCGTTGTATAGGTGCCACCGGCTGTCACAACACCCGCCGGAGCAAGCTCCAACCTCAAACCATTGATCGGACCACGCGTTGGATCGATCGCAATCGGCTGCGGAGTCGAATACAGCACCTGCCCAGCTGACACAATACTTGCCTGAATCTGATAACGTTCTCCCGCAACCAAGTAAGCAGGATCAATATACATTTCGAACGGAATCGGTTGGTTCTGCAATACCGACACACTCACACTTCCACCGCTCACCGCTTGATACGGTCGCGTGACATTGTCCACCCGAACCTGCAAAATAGCACCCGCTGGAATCACCCTCGGATCTCGCCATACCACATCGCCACGCACGGCGACGGATGTATTTTGCAAACCCACATCCATCAAATTCACTTTCGTCGTTCGAACATCTTGAACCAACATACGCACTCGACCCTGACCATCAACCCGACGACGAATTTCCTCACCGATGTCAAACAACTTTCCATCAACGTAGCCAACCTGATAGCCACCGACGGTCAAGATTATGTCACCTGCCTCTAGCCCTGCACGCTCCGCCGCTGACCCTGCCTGAACTGTTCGCAGAACTACTCCATTTGGAGTGTTATCCACAGTCACTCCCAATCGCCAATCGGGAGATGCCGTGTTAATCGTTCCCCCCGAAGGCACCGTGTTGGGAGTTGCTACCCCCCATCCAAAGGAACCAGGAGGCGCTGCATAGGTCGTCGGCGCCGCTGGGTCTCGAGTTCGTCCTGCATCGGCAGCCGGATAACCAAACTGAGCCCTAGCCGAATTCGTTGAAAAAGGCGACAAAGCGACACAGAGCACCAAAAGAACCAGCTTATGACCAATCCGTTTCATGGACATTATTCCTTTAGCTACAAACGCATCCGAGCGATCAAGGCCCATGCTGATCAATGACTCAAAGAAATATCACAACTCACACACCATAAACTCAATACTGAATTCCATAACTCATCAACGCGAAGGTCTGGCCAGACTCAATATTTACCAGCGCCTCAAGGTCAAGGACTCTGTCTCTTCCCTAACCCCTGAGAGACGGCTTCCAAGGAATCCTTCGAGAAGAACATTGACTTGTGACAAAAACCAAGCGCGAACGAACTAAATCAATGTTGCAATCCGTTGCTCGCAACGACTTGTCGAAAAAAACTGTCGACTAGCGAACCATCTCAACGCCGAGCACATCCTGCTGCTGCCGAATTTGATCGATGTTCAATGGGAAATAACCTGCTTTGACGGCATCCAATTGCCCTTCTCGACTCAAGATGTAGTGCATCATCGCTTTGATACGAGCGACATCTTCAGGCTTACCGCCACGATCAAACACCAGGCATAGTGGGCGAAGCAATGGATACTGACCTCGCAAAATCGTAGACTCATCAGCGCTAACCAATTGATCGCCAATGAGAACTGGCAAAATCTTGACCTTATCGGATCGCAAATAAAATGGAGCAATGGCAATTCCACCGTCATCCGATGCGACCGCATTGACCATTTCAATGTTCGATTCTTTGTTCTTTGAATCCTTCCGAATCTTCGAGCCTTGCAACAAGTAACGCTCGATAAAGACCTGAGTTCCACTGCTGGCACCACGATCGTAAACCGAAATAGACTTCTCTTCAAAACCATCCGCCACTCCAACCTTACCCCAAGTCGCGGCCACAGTCCCTTTCTCGATTTCGCAATAGATCTGCTTGAATTGCACGGGCGTGATCTGCTGCAAAGGATTCTTGGGATGAACGAAGACGGCCAATGCATCAAGGCCGATAATGATCGCAACAGGATCCTTCAAGCCACCCTTTTTCAGCTTTTCAATATCTTCTATCTCCAAAGGCCTTGTTACCGCGGCAACATCGCCCGGCTTGGTCAGCAAATGCTCTAGGCCCTGCTCAGATCCACCTCCGGTTGCTTCGAGTACCGCATCTTTGTGGAAAACTTTGATCTCGCGACTCCACATGTCTGCTAGCGAAGCAAGTGAGCCGGAACCGACAATCGTTACCTTGCCGCTTAAAGCCTCTTTGGCAGCATATGGCTCGATCGAATCAATGATATTTTGAATTTCGTGCTCGGCTCGAACCGGAGAGTTCAACCCCAAGACAATCGCGCTGATACCTGCGATGACCCATCCCTGCCAACCCGAAAACCATTGCTGTTTTGCAATCGCCATGTCGATCCCTCAAACAAATATTCAGAGCATTCAACTGAAGAAGCAATTCATCACTTGCGTGCCAGCTAAGACAGCTACAGATGCCGCACCCCTGCGAGACTCTTCTTGAGGAGACCCGTTCAAGTCCGCGGCAAAACTGAAGCGACTACCTCGCACAGCAAGTAGTTTGCTTAGTTTACGCAAATCTCCTCGCAAGAAAAGCAGCCTTAACTTGTGAAAAGCACCTCGCTTCCTGGAAAGCAACAACCTCCCAGTCTTCGAAGTCACCCTGTTTTACTTCCTTGCCTTATCTCACTACAACTTCAATTCAAGACAATTTTGTGGCAAAGTTATATCGAGAATGAGAAATCGAGCCTCACGGCTTATGCTTTATTTTCACCCACATGCAATCGAAAAATAGGTGCATTACAACATCGCCCCTGGAAACAGGAGATCCATTGCGAAAACTCAATTTGCAACTAAATCCCTGCAAAAACTGATTATCGCATTAGGTTTTACCTTCAAGCCCTCTGTCGATGTGCACCTTTTAGAACCTGTTTACTTACCAGGTAGATCGCTGGCTTGGAACCGGAAGACCCAAATCTGACTCGATTGATTGGACTCAAAATCGTTATCGATTGCCACCAACAAAGTACGTGAACCATCTGCCAAGGTCGGTCCAAAAGCCAAACCTTCGGGCTTTTCGGGGAAACGTTCCCCAGCCAGCCCAAACTTGGGATCGAGAAAATCGATCCACAACTTCTTGACGACCGGCTTCACACTCTCCGATAGGTTTTTGCGACTGGCTGATTCAACAGAACGACTATCAGTAGCCCCGGAAGCATCGATCCAGTAGATCTGCTTTTGCTTCGCTTCCAAACCAGCGTCACCATCTCTTTCCAAAACCAAAGCTTGGCCATTACCGAGCGATAAAATTTCGCTGATGCCGCTCGATTTATTCTCTACTGGATAGAGAACTTCCCCCGTCACTTCGCCTGCCTCTGTAAATTCAACTATACGACAGAACTCCCCTTTTCGCTTCCCACCGCTGAGCGGTTCGCTATCTTGAATTAATGGTTTCTGAGCAAAAGCCCAAAGCGTCTTTCGATCGCTTTGATAAGCCAGACCTTCGAAACCTCCGTTGGGTTGACGGCCCGTTTGATTGGCAGCCCCTTCTTCGATCGGATCAGCGGATGGATTCTCGACAGCGAATCGCGAGGGAGTATCAAACCACTTCACCGCTTCACCGCTGCTTGAATTGAAAAGAACAACCGAAGGACCGTATTCATCTGAGATGGCCAGTCGACCATCTGGCAGTAATCGAACTCCTTCTGGATCAAAACGCAAATTACTCGCAGCCTTGGGTCCCTGAATTGCTGCTGCCAGACCAATCAGCGACTTGCCCTCTTTTTTAAGCAGCTTCGTTTCTAGCAATCCAAAATGCTTCACTTTTCCGTTGTCTGCTAATTCGATACGCATTCGATGCACTCGGCATGGAAACGATACCGCACCATCTTTGGGCCCGCGATCGGGAAGAATCCAGTACGTTCCATCACCCACTGAAGCAATCGCAGAGAAGCCACCCAACTGTGACAAAGGCGTTCCATCTTCGAGCTTTTCTTTTAGCCCTGATTTATCTGTGGAGGTTCCTGGGATTTCTATCTTGTCGATCAGGGTGATCTCGCCCATGGCCGTCGAATGTGACACCAAACCCAATCCTATAACCAACAATACTTTGTTGATGAATTGCTTCATAAAATATCCTTACCGGTTGTGCGGTCAATTCAAGTTTTCGATTATCGCATCATCACTTATAGGCATAGTCAATGCCGAGTGAAATGGAAAAGGCTCTCTGCTATCTGCCCTACAGATGCAAAGAGCCCAAATGAATTCTCTAAGCCACTTTCGACCAATCTTAATTAGTTGTCTTCCGTAGTGATGTCATTGTTATCGCGAGTCAAAAATGCGACGATCACTGAACCTGCAGTATTTTCCGACATGAAACCAACCGAACCGTCTGCTCGCAAACCCTGCACTCCGCCGGTGTGGAAACTGTACATTTCGCTGTCGTTGGTGCAATTCATCGCACACTGACCAACCACGGTAACGGCACCACTAGAGGTTGTGCTGTTCTGGATACCTAGAATGTTGGCTCCGT
>JBEGUT010000245.1:0-6337 GCA_041178745.1 Planctomycetota bacterium
CCAACTTATTTATTCTGGCTTCGATGTGTACGGTACCAAGAAGAGCTTCGAGTGGACTTTGGTCGAAGGGCAACCGCATGTGCTACACACCGCGAAGAAACCTGAGCATGAAATCCCAAGCTCAATCGAAGTTCCCGATTACGCACATCTATTACCCGAACCAATTCGTAAATTCACCCAGTCGATTCAAGATGCGGATCATCTCTCCTTTATTCAAGGAGGAGGTCATGGTGGCTCGCATCCTCACTTGGTCCATGAATTTGTTTCCTCATTGATCGAAGATCGCGATCCATGGCCCAACGCTGTCACCAGTGCCAACTGGACTTGCGTTGGTCTGTGCGCCCATCAGTCCGCAATGCAGGGTGGAGCCGTAGTACAACTACCCAAATTCACCCTGGAATAATTCAGGCTGTTTCCTTTGTTTTATCCGAGCCATCCACGGTACCGCTGTGAATCCATGTCGATTTCAGCGGTTGCCAAGTTACTCTCAGTTTCGAGGTCAGTGGATGGCTTTACCAAATAACTGCTTCTTTGCAAAAGAGACTCGTTTATGATCCTGGCACGTTTGTTTTTGATCGCCGGTTGCTTGCTCTCGACAATCGTCTTTCATGCTTCGTCTGTCTCAGCTGCGGATAAGTCGCTGAAGATTCTGTTCTTGGGTGACAAAGGTCATCATCGTCCCCAAGATCGCGCCGCACAACTCATACCGGTGTTGCGATCTCGCGGTATAGCGATCGAATATACCGAGAACCTTGCGGCTCTAAGCCAGGAAACGTTGCAGCAATACGATGGCCTTGTGATCTATGCCAACACCACAGAAATCAAGCCCGATCAAGAGAAGGCGTTGCTGGAATTTGTACGCGGTGGCAAAGGTTTTATTCCGCTGCACTGCGCATCGTACTGCTTCCTCAATTCACCCGCTTATATCGCACTGGTGGGTGCCCAGTTCCAACGGCACGGCGGTCAAGAGTTCATTACCAAAATCGCAGAACCCGATCACCCGATCATGAAAAATTTCGATGGCTTTCGAAGTTGGGACGAGACCTACATTCATCACCGGCACAATGCCGAAGGTCGATTAGTGCTCGAGTACCGCGAACAAGGTGATCAAGCAGAGGGTGCCAAACAGGAACCGTGGACATGGGTACGACAAGAAGGTAAGGGACGCGTTTTCTATACCGCATGGGGACACGACGAGAGAACTTGGAGCCAACCTGGATTTCAGGCTTTGGTGGAACGTGGAATTCGTTGGGCATGCGGCGAAGACTTAAAGGATATGCCAGCGTTTTCTAATCCTGAACTTTTCCAGGCGCCAAAGATGACAGCGCTTCGTAAGGATGTAGAGCCCTTCAAGTTTGTTGATGTAGGAAACGAAATTCCCAATTACACGCCAAGCAAAAAATGGGGAGAACAAGGCAAACCTCTTTCGCAAATGCAGGAGCCGTTGTCTCCAGCCGAATCACGAAAGCATTATGTTGTCCCAGAAGGCTTTGAGCTGGAACTGTTCGCTGCCGAACCAGAACTTGGGGGCAAGCCTATCTTTATCACCTGGGATCATCGTGGTCGCTTGTGGACCTGCGAAACACTCGACTATCCCAACGAACTTAAGGAAGCCAACAGAGGACGAGACCGTATTCGTATCTGCGAAGATACCAATGGCGATGGTAAAGCGGATAAATTTACAGTGTTTGCGGAAGAGTTGAGTATCCCAACCGCCATTGCATTTTGCCGCGGCGGGGTGATCGTTCAAAACGGTACCGAAACACTCTACCTGAAAGACACCAATGGCGATGACAAAGCGGATGTTCGCGAAATCATCATCTCAGGCTGGGCAATGGGTGACACGCATGGTGGTATCAGCAACTTTCATTATGGCCTAGATAATTGGTACTGGGGAATGCAGGGTTACAATGGCTCCGAACCGGTGACTGCTGCTGGCAAACAAGGTGCATTCCGTCAAGGCTTCTGGCGTTTTCAAACGGCAACTGGTCCCAAGCAAGATACCGCGGAAGCAGGCAAGATTGAATTCCTTCGTTCGACGAACAATAACACTTGGGGCCTAGGATTCAGCGAAGAGGGATTGGTGTTCGGCTCGACGGCCAACCATAATCCGAGCGAATTCATGCCGATACCGAACCGTTATTACGAACGAGTTCGTGGCTGGTCTCCAGCTACGCTGAACGGCATCGCTGACACACACCTCTTCAAAGCGATCACCGACAATATTCGCCAAGTCGATCAGCATGGTGGTTACACTGCTGCCGCTGGCCATGCGTTGTATACGGCTCGTACCTATCCAAAGACTTGGTGGAACCGAACTGCCTTTGTTTGTGAGCCCACCGGTCACTTAGTTGGTACCTTTTTGTTAGTACCTAACGGAGCGGGCTTTAAATCGTACAGTCCAAACAATCTCGTTGCGAGCGACGATGAATGGGCTGCTCCGATCATGGCTGAAGTAGGCCCTGACGGAAATGTTTGGATACTCGATTGGTACAACTACATCGTTCAACACAATCCAACTCCTAATGGATTCAAAACGGGCAAAGGGAATGCATACGAGACCAAGCTTCGCGATAAACGCTACGGCCGAATCTTCCGCTTGGTTTACAAAGATGCTGAGGCACAGGCTACCGCTGCACCGAAGCTTTCGTCCGACGATCCAGCGGGCTTAGTAAAAACGCTGAGCCACACGAATATGTTTTGGCGCAAACATGCGCAGCGACTGCTTGTCGAACGTGGCAAGGGTGATGTGGAAGCGGACTTAGCGAAACAACTTAGCGAAACTTCGGTCGATGGTATTGGACTGAATCCCGGCGTAATTCACGCACTATGGACACTGCATGGATTAGGACTTATCAAGCCAGGCACCTCTACCTTTGAAGCTGTTGTCTCCACACTCAAGCATCCCTCGGCGGGCGTTCGTCGCAATGCGCTGCAGGTTTTGCCGAGCGATCCAAGTTCGCTCGCTGCGATTTTAAAATCAGGCTGTCTCCAAGACAGCAATGCGCAGGTACAGCTTGCGGCCATTCTTGCTTTAGCGGATCAGGCACCAGCAGGATCGGCGGGAGAAGCGATATCGAAGCTGAGCCGTCAAGAGACCACGATGAAAGATCGTTGGTTAGGTGATGCTGTTACGGCTGCCGCTGCGACTCATGCCATTGCTTTCCTGCAGACGGTGTCAATGTCTGAGGATTCCAAAGACGTAGCCCCAGTGCCTGAACGATCCCTGGAAACAATTCGGATCGTCTCGGAACACCTAGCTCGCGGCAAGCTGGATGCGAAGAGTTTCGAAAGTTTGATCTTCGCGCTTGGTAAAGCGGATTCTGCAATCGCTGGTGCGATGATCAACGGTTTGACGGCTGGCTGGCCGCAAGATCATCAACTGGAATTAAATGAAGGAAGTTCCTCACAGCTTTTAGCGTTGCTAGAAAAACTTCCTGCAGAGAACAAAGCGCAACTGGTACAACTTTCCCAGAGAATGGGAAGCAAGATGCTCTCGGAAAAGGCTCGCGAAATCGCAGCAGAGCTGACCAAGCGAGTTGCAGATAATAACTCGTCACTAGAGGATCGTATATCAGCGGCGAAACAGGCGATTTCAATCTCCCCTAATGACGATGCTGTCGTCGAGCAGTTGCTCTCTTTGATCACGCCGCAGGCACCACCGGAACTTGCGGGCGGTATCATCGAGGCACTCGGTAATAGTCGTATCAAGGAGACAGGACAGAAACTTATCGAGCGATTTGCGATGCTCACTCCTGCTGCTCGGCAAGCAACTGTACGACTGCTGATGGCGCGAGCTGATATGACCGACTCGCTGATCGAAGGACTTGAAGGGGGCAAAGTTCAAATCTCCGACTTAGCCTTGGAGCAGAAGCAAGCATTGCTTTCTCATCCCAAAGAAACCATTCGTAAGTCGGCAGCGATGTTGATGAAATCTGGTGGTGGTCTACCGAATCCTGATCGCCAACGCGTGCTCGAGCAATACCTACCTATCACTCAAAAGAAAGGTGATGCAGCAACTGGTAAGTTGGTCTTTACCAAACATTGTGCTGCTTGCCATCAGCATAGTGGTGAAGGACAAGCGATTGGTCCCGACTTAACAGGTATGGCCGTTCATCCAAAGTCCGAATTATTGACTCACATTCTTGATCCAAGCCGAAGTGTTGAAGGTAACTTCCGCACTTACACGATTCAGACAACAGATGGTTTGGTTTTGACCGGTATGTTAGCTGGCGAATCGCGAACCAGTGTTGAGCTCATCGATAGCCAGGGCAAACGCCAAACCTTGTTGCGTGAAGACATCGACCAACTGGTTGGCTCTGCTAAGTCGCTGATGCCCGAAGGCTTCGAGAGCCAGATGAAGGAAGTGGATCTCACGAACCTCTTAGAGTTTTTGACGAGCAAAGGGCGTTATGTTCCGCTGCCAATCGGCAAAGTTGCAACGGCGGTTAGCACCAAGAGTCTTTTCCATGATGGACCTCCAACTGGACCGGACCGTTTGGTCTTCAAGGACTGGAATCCGAAGGTTTGGGAAGGCGTACCCTTCGTGGTTGTTGACCCAATGGTGGATCGCAATGCGAACATCATTTTGCTGAAAGGCCCACTTGGTTCCTTACCACCATCGATGCCGTCTCAGGTCGCGATTCCCTGCAACCTGAAACTGAAGAAGCTGCATTTGCTCAGCGGTGTCAGTGGATGGGGCTATCCGGCAATTCAATCCAAGAGCGTATCAATGATCGTGCGACTGAAGCTAGAGGATGGATCTGTGGAAGATCATCCATTGCTCAACGGTGTTCACTTTGCCGATTACATTCGCCGCGTCGATGTGGAAGGATCGAAGTTTGCTTTTCCGCTGGTAGGTGGTCAGCAGCTGCGATATCTATCGATCGATGTTAAGAGTGACGCTGTGGTTAAAGAGGTCGAGCTAGTCAAAGGTGAAGATGATTCGGCGCCGATTGTGGCCGCTGTGACAGCAGAGCCGAGGGAGGAAGGACATCCGTAGATCATAAGGTGTGTTGCGCGGTGGGTGATAGATGTTCAACCCGTTCGGATTTGATGGGATGGGTTCGCGGTTTGTGGCCGATTATCGCTGGACCGCTGACACACTCTGCTGCCTACAAAGAGCAATCAACCGAATGAATTAATGGATACGGGACGACCGAAATGATAACCCTGTGCGAATCGGAAGCCGAGTTGTTGACATACTTTTGCTTCGCCAGGTGTTTCGATTCCCTCAGCCAGAGGAGCGATACCTAGGTCGAGAGTTACGTTGACCAGCGAACTGATCAACTTCTGACGCTCAGGTCCTGCGTGATCGATATCTCGAATTAAAGACATATCGAACTTAAGATAGTCAGGACGTGCTTCAGTCAATTCGGCGAGCCGAGTTTGACCTGCACCGAAATCATCAAAGGCTAATTCAATGCACAGGTCCTTCAGTTGTGCCTTGAGTTCACGCATCTGTTTAGGATCGCTCATCGCAGCTTCGTGAATTTCTAGAACAAGAGATGCTTGATGTGTTAATTGTCTCACCATAATCATGGAATTCATTAAACCATCATTCTGCAATTCCAAGGGATGAGTGTTGACGAATATTTTTGGACTGCCGGGTAATTCGATCCCGCGGCGAATCCCTTCCCAACGCAACATTCGGCTGAGATCGACTTCCATATGCAGTCGCGCCGCAGCATCAAACATTGCTCCGCAGCTTTCAAGGCCCAACACGGTACTGCGAGCCAGAACCTCATAACCCACCGTACTACCATTCTTTAGATCGATGATCGATTGATAATGAGGATCGACCAATCGCTGTTCCATCAGTCGATCGAACTGAACCAATGCCATCGCTTGTTCGCCTGAGTTACCTGCTACCGTGTTAGCTGTCATCTTGCGGTGGTTGCGTCGAACGCGAAGCGGCACTTCAGCGAACTGAATTAAATCTTCCTCTTGAACCTGAGTTTCCGTGGTGATTCGCTTACCATTGATGAAGGTTCCATTGGTGCTACCTAAATCCACGACCCAGAGTTCATCTTTACGAAGAATAAACTCGGCGTGCGATCCGGAAACGGTGGGATTAGACAATAGTAGTTCGCTACCAGGCTTTCTACCAACTCGAACTTTGGGGGGAACGAGTGAGTAATTCTGCGCTTCATCTTTACCATTGACAGATCCGGCAAGTATCCAAACGGTTGCCTGGGTCGATGGTGACTGTTTAACTCCAGCATTACCAGTTTCAGGCAAGATGCTGACACCAGTCACTTTTGGAGAATTTACGTCGTTTGTCGTAGCGTACATTTTTCACCACATAGAGCAACGAACGGGCACAACGTCCATGATT
>JBEGUT010000246.1:0-6324 GCA_041178745.1 Planctomycetota bacterium
TGCTGGTACTACTTGCGATTCATCGATCCGCGCAACGATCAAGCTCCCGTCGATCCAGCCAAAGAAAAAGCATGGATGCCAATCGACCTCTACGTCGGCGGCGCCGAACATGCAGTGCTTCACCTGCTCTACTCACGTTTCTGGCACAAAGTGCTTTACGACCGGGGCTATGTATCCACCAGAGAACCATTCCAGAAGCTTGTCAATCAAGGAATGATTCTCGGCGAAGTTGAATACACTGCGATGCAAAATTCTGCGGGCGATTGGGTGAGCTACCAAACGGCCTACGAAAACGATGAAGGAAAATGGATCGATCCGAAATCGAAACTCGTTTGCACACCTGTTAAAGTGAGCGAAGAGCAAGTCGCAAAGTCGGGCGATGTATTTGTGCTAAAAGATTTTCCAGACATTCGTGTCGACAGCCGAGCCCATAAGATGTCAAAAGCTCGTGGCAACGTCGTCAATCCCGATGAAATCGTTCGCGAATACGGAGCCGATTCGCTTCGTCTATATGAAATGTTCATGGGCCCGCTCGAAGCGACAAAACCTTGGAGCATGCAAGGCGTTGCCGGCGTTCGCAATTTTCTCGATCGAGTCTGGCGCATGGTCGTCGACTTTCGCGCAGAAGATCTTCAACTCGTCGAACAGATCAGCGACTCCGATCCAACACCGGAACAAAACCGGGTCCTTCATCATACGATCGAAGCAGTCACCCGCGATCTTGAAACGCTCAGCTTTAATACCTCCATCGCTCGCATGATGGAGTTTGTCAACTTCTTCACCAAAGAAGTGACTCGTCCGAGATCTGTCATGAGCAGCTTTATGCTTCTGCTTTCTCCGCTTGCCCCACATATCGCCGAGGAACTCTGGCAGTTGCTGGGTAACGAAGGCTCGTTAGCTTACCAGCCATGGCCCAAACATGATCCATCTTTATTGGTGCTCTCGGAAGTCGAAATACCGATTCAGATCAACGGTAAACTGCGATCGAAAATATCGGTACCCGCACAAGCCGATGCCGCTGCCATCGAAGCGATCGCACTGGCGAACCCACGCGTTATCGAAATGATAGAAGGTAAGGAGATCGTGAAGAAAATTGTTGTCCCAGGCCGATTAGTGAATTTTGTCGTTAAGTAGACCTACGGTGAGCAACACTTCACCCGATTCTTCTATACAGCGTTCCACACATTCAACCGACATCGTTTCCAGCGATGACTCGCGTGAGCTTCCGTCGAAACATCAGCGGGCGGAAGCTCTTTGGCAACATCGCACTTCAACCCCATCCGAACTCGCTGCACCTTCGCAATTGATCAAGCTGCCCGAAGGTCGATTTCTTGTAACCGTCTGCACCTACAACGAACGAGAAAATATCGAAAACCTCGTTAAATCAATCGCCAATAATCTTCCTGGAGCAGATATCCTCATCATCGATGATAACTCACCTGATGGAACCGGAGTTTGGGCACAGCAAGCATCTAGTATCAATAACCAATTGCTCTGTCACATTCGTGAAGCCAAGCAAGGACTCGGATCTGCTTTACGCTACGGACTAAAATACGCGGTTGATAAACAATACGATCGAGTCATTAATCTTGATGCCGATTTTTCGCACGATCCAGCGACTATTCCCGAGTTGCTCGCGGCTACTTATAGCACTGAAAATCGAGTCGATGTTGCGATCGGTTCGCGTTATGTACAAGGTGGAGAGATCACGGGCCTTTCTCCGCTACGACGCTTTCTCAGCAAAGCGATCAACGGCTACGCTCGCCTCTTACTCGGGCTTACCATCGGCGATTGGAGCAGTTCCTTTCGAGCCTACAATACAGCATACCTCGCTAAGCTTCCCTGGGATCGGTTGGCTTGCGATGGTTATGGTTCGCTACAAGAATTGCTCTGGTTTCTCCACTGCCAAGGAGCAAAAATTGGCGAAGTCCCCATTCATTACGTCAATCGACGCTTAGGGAAATCGAAAATCTCCTGGAAGGAAGCTCACGGCGCGCTGAGTACCTTACATCGCTTGGCCTGGTCTCGTTATCGTGATCGTCCTGGCGTATGATGATCCTCGTTGTAGTCTTTTGGTAGCAGTAAAATCGCATTGAGCCAAACGATGCTGCGAGTTGAACTGCCGATCTATTTCGCCAATGAACCGTTTACTCAATCTACTCACTCTTTCGATCTGCGGAGTCCGTGGACAATGAAGTCGCATAAAACGATCTCGCTCGGTTTTCTAGGTGGCGGCCAAATGGCAACAGCGTTAGCCTCCGGGGCCCTGCAATCCCAACTGATCACAGCAGATTGCATTTCGTTTTTTGATCCTTCACCTGAGGCTCAAGCACGACTCAAAGAACAGTTCCCAGGCACAACCATCGTCATGCATGCGAAAGAGCTGTTTCAGAAATGCGAAATGATTGTGCTGGCTGTCAAACCGCAAGTACTCTTAAAGATCGGACCTGAAATCGCTGAGTCGATCCAAGCAAAACATTTACTGGTTTCGGTTGTCGCTGGCGTGACGCTCGCTAAGCTCGAAGCGATGCTGGGTTCGAATCGCGTAATCCGAGTCATGCCCAACACACCATGTCAATTGAGAGTGGGAGCCAGTGGTGTCGCGGCTGCTAAAGGAGCCTCTCCCGAAGATCGACAATGGGTTGAGCATCTGATGTCATCGGTCGGTATGGTTCAGCATGTCGACGATGATATGCTGCACGCCGTTACAGGACTGTCGGGCTCCGGCCCCGCTTATGGTTTCATGATTATCGAAGCGCTGGCCGACGGCGGAGTCGCTATGGGGTTACCCCGAAAAATGTCCTTGCAGCTAGCTGCCCAGACTCTGCTTGGTGCCGCGAAAATGGTCCTAGAAACGGGCGAGCATCCAGGTGAACTGAAAGATCGAGTCGCCAGTCCCGCCGGCACGACAATGGCTGCAATCGAAAAACTGGAGCAGTATTCGGTTCGCTCCGCAATGATCGAAGCAGTCCGAGCAGCCACTACGCGAAGCCGAGAACTTGGGGGCACCTGACCCCTTACATAAGCCCTTAATTGAACAGCAAATTACGCTCGCAACGTGGGCAAACGTTCTCTAGTAGGCGGTTATTGCTATCCCGAGATGCTCGAGGGCATTTTGCGAGTGGGTTGAGCTGGACTTTCGAGATGATGTTCTCCCCTTTTCCTGGACTCTCGTTTCCCCTAACCTGACGCTTAGCCCAAGATCGGTGACTTCGAAATTAGCGTCGACACCGTGATGGCATCGTCCCCAAAATACGACAAAATAACACGACGAACGACTGCTGTTTGACCACTGCGTTTCGTCGAAGAATGGTTCGTAAAAGTTCGCAATTTTCAATCCAATATTTTTCATAGGAAGCAGGCCGCAATGAAATCTTTTGAGGGCAAAAAAGGGTTGATCATCGGAGTTGCCAACGATCGCTCCATCGCATGGGCCATCGCCAAAGAAGTCATGGAGCAAGGTGGAGTATGCGGTTTCACTCACCTTCCCGATCGACCCGATGATGAACGACAACGCAATCGACGTCGTGTCAGCCAACTCACTGAAGACTTTCCTGATGCTGCGAAATTCCTTGTGCCTTTAGACGTTCAAAACGATGAGAATATCCAAGGCGTTATGAAAGCGACTGAAGAACACTTCGGCAAAATCGACTTTTTGCTGCATAGCGTTGCCTTCGCCGATCGAAAGGATTTAGACAACGATACGATTGAAACCAGCCGTGAAGGTTTTAAGTTGGCCATGGATATCAGCGCCTACAGTTTGCTGGCAGTCAGCAAATTCGCCCGACCAATTCTCAATCCAGGTGCTTCGATCGCTGCGATGACCTACTTTGGCGGTGAGAAGATTGTCCCCGGCTACAATGTCATGGGTATCTGCAAGGCAGCGTTGGAAGCCTGTGTTCGGTACTTGGCCTACGATCTTGGGCCGCAGGGTATCCGGGTCAATGCAGTCAGCGCAGGGCCACTGCGAACCTTAGCCGGCAGCGCGGCCGGGGTCGATGAGATGCTGAAGCTTTATGAATACATGGCTCCGCTTGCCCGAAATGTTACCCATCAAGAAGTTGGCCGTGCCGGCGCATTCCTGCTGTCACCCCTAAGCGACGGAATTACTGGCGAAATTTTGCACGTGGATGGGGGATACAACGCCATGGGAAGCCCGGGTCGATTGCTTGATCGAGTAAAGTAGCCCCTCTTTAGGGTTGTTTTTGCGGTTTTCTGTCGTTTCTATGGGTACTTTTGACCTATTTGACGGCGCTGATAAAAATGGTTGCTTTTGTCCCCTAAAGGGGCGACAATAAAAGGTGGCGACAGGACGTTTTTCGGTTTCTTCCAAGAGGTCTGGTGACGATGCTAAAGCGACCTACAGGTTCACCCGGGGAAACCCCAGAATCGGAACTTGAAGATGGCATGCTAGCTTCTGCAAATGCGGGTGGTGGTGTTACCGCGCCTCCAGTTGTTGCCGATTCTGAGATCGACGACGAACTGGAAGAGGATGAGGACGAAGATTCTGAAGAAGACGAAGATTCCGACGATGAATCAGACGGCGAGGAAGACGATGATTCGGAACCCTCGGTCTGGTTTGACAGCGATGCAAAGGCGTTCATCGTTAGCATGGCTATCCATGTCACTTTGTTGGTCAGCCTTGCCGCATATCCGATTTGGGAAGTAGTCAGCGACGCGCCATCCATGATTATGACCTCGGCTTCACCAGACGCCGAACCAGAGGAATTCAAGGTTGTTGATGAGATCGCCTTTGCCGAAGAGCCTTCGGAAGAAATCGGCGCCAACAGCGTTGGTACCAGCGGTATGGCGATGTCCACCGCTCCGGTGCTTTCCGACGTAAGCGATTTGACCAATCCTGTGCTAGAGCGACCGATGGATCTCGTGATGAACGATGCGTCCTATCAAGTGCAGCAAGTCGCCGGTTTAGTTGAAGATAAAAAAGTCACTAAGGGAATGACGGGTGTTGGTGCCACTGGAACCGACGGCGCCGTCGATCGAGTGACCTACGAAATATTGCAGATGATGGAAGAGCGACCAACTCTGGTCGTTTGGCTGTTTGACCAATCAGGCAGTTTGTTTGAGCGACGAAAAGAAATTCGCGCTCGCTTCGACCGTATCTACGATGAATTGGGATTGGTCAGCAAGGCAAAAGAGGAGCAGAATACCGAAGCTGGCTCCAAGCGTGATGAATCTCGCCTGCTCACCAGCGTCATCGCATTCGGTGATCATGTGGAATTGATAACTCCCAAGCCCACTGACGATCTTGAGGAAATTCGCAAAGCGATCGATTCCATCAAGATGGATCAAAGTGGCGTAGAGAAAGTGTTTTCGGCACTGTTCAAAGCGGGCGAACAGTTCAAACATTTGCGAAGTACTCGTAGCCGCCGAGAGCCCGAACGCAACGTGATGATGGTTGTCGTTACGGACGAGCGAGGTGATGATGCAGAGGGTTTGGAAGCAACGATCAAGCTCTATCGCCAATATGCGATGCCCGTGCATGTGATCGGTGTACCTGCACCGTTTGGTCGTGAATTTACCTACATCAAGTACGTTGACCCAGATCCTCAATTCGATCAAAGTCCACAATGGGCACAGGTGGATCAAGGTCCGGAGTCGATCTTCCCAGAACGAATCCAAATCGGCTTTGATAACAACTTCTTCGAAGAGCCTGTCATCGATTCAGGTTTCGGGCCGTTTGCCCTTTCAAGACTCTGCTACGAAACAGGTGGAACCTTCTACACGGTTCATCCCAATCGTCGATACGATGGACGCGTCCGAGAAGGTGAGATCAGCGCTTACGCTTCTCGCATGGAATACTTCTTCGATCCAGAAAGAATGTTCCAGTACCGACCTGAATATGTGTCTAAAGAAGAATACATGCAGCGTGTTAGCAAGAGCCCGCTTCGCCAATCGCTGATTAAGGCCGCTCAGTTCGCTCGAGTTGGTGATTTTGATCCGACGCAAGTGCGATTTGTTAAGGCTGATGAAGCACAGTATGTAACTCAATTGACAACAGCACAGCAATCCGCTGCACGCTTGGAGCCGAAGCTGATGATGTTGGCTGAGATGCTGCAGGTCGGTGAAGCTGGTCGAGAAAAGGAAACCAATCCACGTTGGCTAGCTGGTTTTGATCTGTCTTACGGCATGGCATTGGCCCACAAAGTGCGAACCGAAGGCTACAACGCTATGCTCGCTAAGGCTAAACGCGGAATGAAGTTTGAGAATGAGAAAAGCAATACTTGGGTGCTAAAGCCCGATGCTGAAATCAGTGTAGGTAGCAAAGCGGAGAAGGAAGCACAGCAGGCTCGCGACCTTCTAGAG
>JBEGUT010000247.1:0-6309 GCA_041178745.1 Planctomycetota bacterium
ACCTCCCAGTACACCATGCCAATCCGTTTCCTATTGCTGCGATGCCAACTGTTTGATAAAGACCGATTTGGGGGAAGTCGTTTGAGACCGTAACGAACTTTTTCTGGCTTTTAATGTTTTTTTTACAGCGAACCCCTAGGCCCTAAACCTGTCGTTTTTTACTGATGAGCCAACAGTGAAACCATCGCTCCGTCTCATTTCATCTGCCATGGTAATTCTGTGCTTAACAGGCACAGCTTTGTTGGCTCAATCAACGGATGGTAATTTACCTCCTTGGTTACGCAACCAGGAGGCTAAGTATCAGTTACCGTCGACTCCACCTTACAACCCAGCACTTATTCCCCTACCGCCGATCTCGAAACCTCCACCCCCACTACCCTCGGTTCAATCACCTCCACCTTGGATCGCAGGAGGACAGCAACAAAACACTTTCGGAATGCCGTCGTCCCCGACACCCAATCTGCCAAGGATGGTTCCCGCATCGCCTGCCGGTTACTCGACCGCTGCCAACAACAATGCCACCCCTTTCAACATCCCCCAATCACAACCACAACAGATTCCTGTTGTCGTTCCACCATCGCCAACCCTTGAAGTCTTGCCGCTTCCGAACCCTTCCGCTGACAAAGGGGCGGGTAATACTGCCATAAGTGACGCCCTCTCTTCAGATTTATCCGCAGGTGAGGAGATTGTGATTTTCGAAGAGCAATCTCAGTCTCCCTACTCCTACTGGAAGTGGCCATTAACTTTTATACGTGGGGAAGACTGGAGCAATAGCGCTGAACTGGGAATCAATGGAACGGATGGCAACAGCGAGTCGATGAGCCTCCTGACCGGCATCGTCTTGAATCGAAAAACCAAACGCGACTTGAACGATTTTAAAATCACTGCGCAAAAGACAAATACCAATGGCATTGAGACTCAAAATAACGCCTTGATGTATTACAACTACGAATACTTCATCGGTGAAAGCGCTTGGTCGTTGTTCGTGAAATCTGGCTTCGAGTACGACGAATTCAAAGCCTTCGACTCTCGCTTGTTTATCAACAGCGGTTTGGCCTATAAATTTGTTCGTACAAAAACGCTCACCACAGGAACTCGTTTCGGTCTAGGAACAAGTCGTGAGTTTGGAGGACCGGATGACCGCTGGGTTCCTGAATTGCTCTTCGGTCTAGACTATGACCACCAAATCAACCCCCGAAATAAGATCATACTGAAAGTTGATTACTTTCCTGACTTCACCGACTTCAACAACTATCGAGTTATCTCCGATGCTTCATGGGAATATCTGCTCAATTCCAATGGCAACCTCAGCTTAAAACTATCTGCCGTCGATCGCTATGATAGTACGCCTAACGGACGCAAACCTAACGATATAAACTACGGTGTCTTGCTGCTATACAAGTTCTAACCGGCTATTTTCGACCAGACATTATTCGATCGTCGCATCTGTCGCAGCGTTCTGAACAATTCGATAACAACTATTGCATGATACTGTTATCTAAGAACCATTCTCTCGCATAGAATTGATTAAGGAAATGGTTCGCTCCATCTTTTAATAGGGCTAGTGACAGCCAGTAGACGTTGACTGGCACAACCTGCGTGATTCCTCTCATTGAATCTATACGCAAACTATGTACGGTCGTTGAGGAGACTTTGATTCCCTTGATCACGGTTGGGTTGAATTCAGAAATGCCAAAAGATCTCGGATCTCGCCATCCGTAAGATGCTTCCATAATTCTACGGGCATGAGGGAAGTTTTTAACTCTTTGCGTTCCACAATATCTTTCTTGGGGAAGCTACGCTCCTTCCCCTGGCTGTCACGAAACACTTCGGTGTTTGACGATCGCAGCAAGATTCCTGTAAATGTTGTTCCATCTTCCAATTCGACAGCTGAAGCAAAAAACTGCGGAGCTACATCACGATTTGGTTCGAGAAGCGATCGCAAAATAGAAGGTGTATCTCCTTGGCTCGATATCATACTCAATTCAGGACCAACCACGTTTCCTCGACCATCCCAACGATGACAATCACTACAGGAAGCTAAGCCGCCATGAAAGAACACTCTTCGCCCTGACTCTACATCAGCCACACCAGGTACCTGTTCAAGATACTTTACCCAGCGTTGCAGATTATCGATGGAAGGTCGGTTTTTTTCCAGGCTTTGCGGATCTTTTAAAAACGCTACAACAGCGTCCGTCTCAGGTACATTCTTATCCGTCAAACCACCAAGCTTTTCAGGATGTTCCGCTATTTGCGGTTGCCTTCTCAAGGCCCTGAATGCCTCTTTCTTGATCACATTGTTATTCTCTGTTGCCAATTTCAAAAGTAGGTCGACATACTGTGAATCCGTTGTGCGAGTAAGCCCCGCAATTGCATCGCCACGAATGGCAGTCGACTCTTGCTTGTTCGACGCGACCGTGGACAGCAAAGCCCAAGCGTCAGGTGTGTTTCGTAGAGAAAGCGTTCGGACAACTTCCCGGCGAAGGTCTTCATGATCGGATGCCAACAGATTCCCTAAATAATCTGATGTCAGCTTTTGATGCGATGCCGGGAGCAGTCGCAAGCAATAACCCTGGATCGCCGGGGGTGTCGTCGGATCAAGGAGTCGCTGCAACAACACATCGATATCCGTAACCCCAAGCTCAGCTTTGCCTCGAAGAGTGTTATGAGTTGCCAAGGCAGCTTCGAAAGTTCGATAGTCGATGTCAGATTTTACTAGTAATTTTTCAACGTCCTCAGAAAATTCTGTCAGCACACCATCAGCGATCCAACGCAGACATTCAAAAACGATTTCACTATCTGGAACGTTTAAGAAGCTTTTTACCCACTTCGTTTCTTTAAGATCGACTCTCCTCAAGGCGACTATCGCCCACAGTTGCTGATTCGCCGACAGTGCTTGCACCTGCTCAACGCTCCAGTCTTTTGCTACTCGAGCCAAAGCGGTTAGTGCTGCATCCGACAAATAGGAATCCTTACCGGCAGCTAAATCAAACAACTCGTTCGGACTTAACTGCTTTGTCCCGTCGCGCAACTGCTTGGCTAAAACTGCCTCAGCATTTGCGGGGGCTATTTGCTTCTGAATCCAAGGAGCCTCAAGATCAACTTCCAATTTCCACAGTCGTCCAAGTCCATGCAGTTCGTAAGATGGAGAGACCCAATCTGCAAAGTAATACGTTCCCTCGCGTCCAGATGTCATACAAACAGGTCTAAAAGTATCTGGCCCACTAACCAGTTCGATTCTCTCGGACTTGTACCCTGCCCCATCTCGATAAAGTGGAAAATAATCAATGCGATGACTGCTCCAGGAAGGGATCAAAACACCGCCGCCAAGTTCGACGACTGCACAGGGCGCTTCACCACTGGGGTGCACCATACCTAATGTCCCGCGCAACTCTCCATTCCAAGCAACAAATGGATGAATCGCCGACTCTCCGTAAATGCGTTGAAAACCATAATCCGCTCCAGGAACAATGTTCAGCAGTCGACAGGGTGGTCGACTCCCGGGATCATTCTCCGCAGCAAAAATCTCACCATCGGCTCGCACTAGAAGACCGAAGGGATTCCAAAATCCAACCGCAATCCGATTTAAACCTTTGCCGTCAGGAGTGCATTGAAAAATACCTCCCTCACCTCGACCTTCTACATAAGCCCCATCACTCCCCGTCAACTTCCACTGCTTAGAGAAATTCTCACCCAGGGCGAATAGTAAAGACCCATCTGGCATCCAGGCCATGCCGCTGAGCCCGTTGTGAGGATAGTCGGCAGAAGTTTCCAGAACCGCAACAGATTCCTCTTGATCACCAAGTCCATCTCCGTTGCTGTCGCGTACTCTCAAAATACGATCGCGCTGCGCGAGATAGACCCAGCCGTCAGCCCCGAGCTTTAACTGCATCGTGGCGGTAGTTTTGTTATAAAACAACCGGCGGTTTTTCCCATTGGAATCGAAGACCAATATTTCATCTTTCTCCGGCCCTTGATAGTTAGCAGGGCGGAAATGAGTGTGACATGCTACCAACCACACATTCCCATCACGATCAACGTCGATCCCGGTCGGCGTAACAAGATCGGGTTGCTCAGCGAGCAGCGTCACACGTACCCCGGCCAAGCCTGAAGCAACATTCTTTTCTGTCTTGCCTTTGACAGTAACTGCATCCTGAGAATGCGCGGCATCCACGAACATCAATAAGCAAACCAAAGCAGCTATTCCATGTATGCAACAGCGGTGAACAGAAGATCGTTGATTCATTGACCCTATCCAATCAAGCAGACCATGAGACATTTCGGATGTCTCATCAAGATAACCGATCGGCGGTTGAATTTCTCCCTCTGAAATTCCCAAATCGATAAGCTAAGCCAACCATCGCAAAACCACGGTATTTCAGGTTGAATTTGATCGTTTTACAGATGCCAAATGCGATCGCTCATCCATGCCCTTCGATTCCTATACATTGGGCAATAAGGTACATTGGGGAATAAGGCATTGATCCAGGGGAATTCTTTTTACCGTCGAGGCTGTAAAAACGCTTCTTACCCCCCACTTCTTACTTTTGATTCGCCAACAACGACCTAGAAAACTTTCTGCTTGATACTAGCCCAATCCATCGGAGCTGACAAAAAATTTTCTCATTCGCTCTCGATCGCGCAAACAACACTGAATCCGCTTGTATCTCCAGCATATGCATTCCGGGTAAGAATAGAAAAAAGTCTAATTTACTTCGACACCTAGGTCCTCAAAATGGGTTTACAGTGAATTGGTGTTTGTCCCATTTCCATCGATTTAATCTTTAGCGAAGAATCAGGTGTTATTCGGATCAAACAGGATTCTTAATCTCGCCTTAAGGTAAAGAGCTTAGGATTCTCCTAGCGTTCAGTGATCGTTTGGCTTCTGCCTAGTCGGCGGCCTAATTGGAAACAGAACTGGTTGTCGATAGGTTGGAAACGGATTTTGATGTCAAAAAGCAGGATCGGAATAATCGGAGGGGGCCCCGGTGGGCTTATGTCAGCGTATTTCCTTGAGAAGTACGCCGACCACCCTCTTGAGATAACACTATTTGAAGCAACTCATCGCGTCGGCGGAAAGGTCAGCACCAAGCACTTTAAATCGGTTCCTGTGACCTACGAAGCGGGAGCCGCTGAACTTTACGACTACTCGCATTTGGATGCAGACTCGCTCAAAGAATTGATCTTTGAACTCGGACTCTCCATTCAGTTGATGGGGGGATCAGCGGTCATTATGAACGACCGTCTTCTAAGCAATGTCGAAGACATTCGCGATGCCTTTGGAAGTAACGTGCTAAACTCATTACTTCACTTCCATCGTATCGCCAAAGACGAAATCACTCCATTTGAGTTTTATAACTCCGATCATCCTGAAGGCGTGTCGGGACCTCCACCGAATAGACATTTCGAACATTTTCTTCATGACTGCACGTTACCAGAGTCTAGAAGTTTTGTCGAAAATCTGATTCATAGCGATCTTGCGACCGAAGGTGCTCATACCAGCATCACTTACGGTCTGCAAAACTATCTCATGAACGATCCCGCTTATATGCGACTTTATTGCATTGAGGGAGGCAATGAGAAATTAACACAGACGCTGGCGGAGAGAATCAACGCAACGATTCGATTACAAACATCCGTCCTTTCCGTTTCCAAATCAGCAACCGGCCGTATCGTCATCGAATCGAACCATCAAGGTTCCACACGTTTCGATGAATTTGATTACGTGATCGTCGCCCTACCCCATAATCACATCAAGTCGATTGAGTACCACGGCAAGCAATTACATGAAACCGTATCCGCTCATTACGACCACTATCATCACCCAGCTCACTACCTGAGAATGACGCTGCTCTTCAAACGCCCGTTTTGGCGTCAATGGTTTAGCGAATCTTTCTGCATGCTCGATCAATTCGACGGCTGCTGCCTGTACGATGAATCGCTTCGGCAACCAGGAATATCCGAAGGTATTCTCGGCTGGTTGCTAGGAGGTGCAGCCGCTGAGCGTATGAGCTGCATGTCGGATGACAATCTAATTGAGATGGCATTACGTTCTTTACCCGAGCCCATCGCCTTTGGAAAGGAATTATTTATCGAAGGAGCCGTCCATCGCTGGGTCAATGCGGTAAATGCTCTCCCGAGCGGCGTCGTAGCTCAACCCGTCGCTAAACGTCACTGCCCTGACCCAATCCATCACGGCAACTTCTTCTTCGTGGGTGACTATCTTTTTGATTCAACACTAAATGGCGTCCTCGACTCTGCCGAATACGTCGCTGCTTGGATAACAGGCAATTTGCATCACGCGAAGAA
>JBEGUT010000248.1:0-6301 GCA_041178745.1 Planctomycetota bacterium
TGCTGGATCTGCTGGTACCAAGGTCACCTAAGGACGGCACAATTGAGGACCACAACGAACAACTAGTGGAAGCGACGCGTCACTATCTCAGTAAATCATTCAGGACACCGGCGATCGTTCTTACACGCCACGGTTTAGATGAAGGTGATTTCGTCTACAACCTAAACTTGGTCGACATCAATGTCATCCCGTTCACAGACCATGGTGAATGGCGAGATGCCCTAAAACTCAAACTACTGGCAGCTCAACCTAAAAAGAAGTTTGACGTCGTTATCGTATGCGCTTTGGAGAAAGAAGCTGATGCGTTCGAGGGACTCGGCGAGACCTGGGGTCCTGTGAAATCTATCTCGGGTCTCATCTGCCGAGAGATGCAAGTTGGTGCCTACAAGACCGTCATCGTACGGTCCCAACGCATGGGTCTAGTATCAGCTGCTGTGACTGCTGCATTAGCGCTCGACCGCTTTGAGCCACGGCTACTTTGCATGAGTGGAATTTGTGGTGGCGTTGCTGGCGAGTCGGAAATGTACGACATACTTGTGACCCAGCTCTGCCATCAACATGACGCTGGGAAGTGGAGTGCTACAGGCTTTAAGGCCGAGCATTTCGATATCCAGCTAGAAGTCGCAGTGCATAACAAGCTGGTTGAGATTGCCTCGGACAACGCTCTGCACGAATACCTTTTGCAAGGACTTAACGTCGGTAAGACCGAAATACCGGAGGGCAAGGAGCGGATAAGCTGCAGCGTCAAAACCGGCGTGCCTACGAGCAGTGGCAGTGCTGTAGTCGCCGAAGAGGGCAAGACGGCCACATTGGCTGTTGGCCAGCGCAAACTTGCTGGCTTCGACATGGAGGTCTACTCCGTCTTCGAGGCAGCCAGACACGCCACATCACGTACCGCCTTCTTCGCAGCGAAAGCGGTAGTTGACGACGGCGGCAAGAACAAGGGCGACTCGTTCCATCGCATCGCCTGCCTACTCTCTGCCAAATTCGTTGTTGCCGCAATCCGATCCGGCGTTGCCGACGTTTTCAAAGATTGATCCCAATCTCACGGGTATCAATTACATCGAAAGATGTTCCAAGCTCATCAGCTACCCATGCACGAGGGCACCAGGAAGGCTCTTTTGCGTCAACACTCAAGAGCCATGTGCATGGTCAAATTCAATACAGGTGCCCTCGCAGACCCCAAAGTATCCAAGGGACCTCCTCTTGCACTAAAGAAGATAGGTTAGTCAATCGCAATGGGGGCGAGTTAAAGAAATCCCATGCGATGCACATTCATTGGGGTCTTCGCTTCAACTTGAACGAATCCATGTCCATCCCGAACTGCACGAGCGATAGAAATTTTGAGCAATTGTTTTTGCTTACGCGGTGAGTGCTCAGATAGCTTGACCAATTCAGCGTATTGAAGATCGGGAAGAAGCTCCACGCGGCCTTTCAATTTTTGAATTTCTTCATCGAATATCGAAGCAGCAATTTCGATAGCTTGATCTTGTGTGGGGCTGGGGATTTCAATTTCAACAACTCGACTTTTCAACGGCGCACTTAAATTTTTTGTTGAATTCGCCGTAAAACACCAGTTCAAATGCTCCAAATCAAGAGGCAATTCGGGAAAGCATACATCTGTAAAGCGACGTGAGGTCTGGCCCTCCAGCAACGCGAGCATCAAATCTAAAACAGAGCCGTGTTGGTCCGTTCGCGCTACTTTTTCGACTTCATCAATGCAAAAAAGTGCGTTGGCTGGACGATACTCCAAAGTTTTTGGATCGGTTTCGAGTAGCATCGCCCGAAAAATCAAACCGACATCTGCTGATGAATAGTTGCGCGAAAGTCCGTTTAGCACGTGAGAAGCTTGGATTGAGCTAGCATCAAAGATCCTGCCTGCGATATTAAGTGCGTCAGACAACTCATTCAGCATAGCGGACTTACCAATTCCCGGCTCACCAACAAGACAAAAGTTCTGCAACTTAAGCGCCTCCCCCGTAATCATTTGCAGATGAATTTGCGGGGCAACAAATTCCAAAAGGAATTCTGAAAAATTTTTATATTTCACCGCAAGCGCCGCGACCGCTTGGATATGAGCCTCAGAAGCTTTGACAAGAGGCCGAAAACATTGACTCAGTTTGATCTCTGAAATTTTCTGGGATAACTGATCATTCAATGATTTAAGTTTTCGAAGATTTGCCCAGTCCGAAATTTTGAAAAGTTCATGCTTAGATGATCCTGGATCCACCATATCTTCAAGTTTTCGACCTGACTTACGAAGTTCACAGATATCGATTTGAAGCACCTCGTTTGAATCTTGTTCAAGTTGCTCTCGTAATTTTCGCAAAAGCGTGCTTGAGTTTGACGCGTTAAAGCTAGCTGGTTCCATCTTTTGCCCCTTCGATGGACTCAATGTATTTTGCAACGCAATTGCAAACAACCACAAAGAATTCTTGACTGAATCGCAATGAATTCGCAAACATCAACAACTCAGACCCTTTTCCTTCCTGAAGACCCATTAAGCAGACCCAACAACAACACACTCTTTAGGTGTGTTGTTGTTGGGTCATCGCCAGTCTGGCTTTACATGCAACCACTCGCGATGTCGTCGAACGCACGCCTGAAAAAAATTTTGGCCTAGCCCTTAAAAAAAATACTCCTGAGCGATTACAGCTAGATGGACCTCTCGCGCCGTGCGTGATGGCCATTAAAAAGGAGTAAGCATGTTTAAAAGCAACCACACGTTAAACGCAGTCGACTGGGGCAGCAGAGCCGACATTGAGATGATCGCCATTGATGCGGCGCTCTCCGCGTACAAGCCCAACCAGCGCTCACCAGCTTTCGCTGTGCAACATATCTACAAGATTGCAAGTGAAGAGCTACCGTTCATGACGCGAGAAGACTTCTTAGCCATGTTTCCGAGCGTCAAGGGCGGGTTCTACAAAGGACAGATGTCATGGGATAACTCACGCTCGTGCTGGACTTTGGAGGATGGTCCAACAGTCGATGCAACAAGAATTCAGCACGACGTGATGCGTTGGTACCTTAACGATTGGGATTTCAGTCGCCACGCAAGAGACACCGAATTTTCTTACCCGGAAGATCGAGAGTTCGCACCGTCTGGCGATGGCATTGACCGCCTGTTCTACGCGCTCATGCCATTAGATGATGAGTTAACACGTCGCATATTCGTCGATCAACAGACACAGGAAGTTGGATATTGTGATGTTTACAAGTCGCAGAAAACCGAAATGTACGTGGCTGAAATGGGGTTCTTTAATGACCGCAGAACGCATGGTGTAAAGCGAGTAACCCAAGCCTTCTGGGAACTGGAAGGATTCACTGTGCCAGGAATTCTCAGTCATCACAAAGTCTTGAGCTACCGCGTGCACAGCATTTGTGCGCTACGCGGCGAAGTGAGTTGAGCTGGCCACACAAAAGTTGAGCGACGGTTTGACTGTACGTCAGTCAGATCGTCGCCTGCACTCCTGTGATGGCGACCTGCTGGACAGAAAACACAAATGTTGCGAGTGCTTTCTGCATTGCGTTAGCGAAGCGTCGAGGCTTGAAAAAATATTTTCATTTGTAGCCTTAACAAAATTTGAGCAGTAGCGATTACAGATATATGGACTTCACGCGTTGTGCTCAGAAGCCACATCAAAAAAGGAAAAACAATGAGAACCGTCGACATTTTTAGAGACATTGCAGGAAAAACTGGTGAAGTTCTGGATGCACTTGGCATAGATCAGCGTGCACGCTTTCGACACATTCACTGCCCAATTCCGAGTCACGACGATCACCGCCCATCATTTCGAGTCGACATGAACAAAGAACGCTTCTTTTGTTCATGCACGCCAAAGGGGGGATCAATGATCGACCTCGTTATCGCCATGAATCATGCAGGAGATTTTGTCAATGCAGCTCGCTGGTTGCGTCGCAATTTGATGATTCGAATGACGACAGTAAAACCCTTTCGTATCGAAGACAACTATGTCGAAAATGCAAACGACAAAAAAGATGCAGCCAATCGCGATGACATGCTACGGGTGTTTGCACACTGTGTAGACGTCCCCCCCTTCCATCCCTACATTGTAAAAAAGGGAATCCTTCCACTCGGTGCGCGTTACGAAGCCACGTTGAAATCGATCGTCTTACCGATCCATGACTCAGATTACATATTTCGAGGACTGGAATACATCGATGATCGTGGAAACAAGTTCTGCATTGATGGGACAAAGAAGGCAGGCAATGGCCTCATGCTCGGCAACCCTGAGTTGAGTCCTATTTTGTGCGTTACAGAGGGGTGGGCGACAGGAGTTTCCGTACACATAGCGCTAGGTGGCGTACCGGTTTTGATCACCTTTGGTGCTAGCAATCTTTCTGCCGTTCAAAACTTTGTCCGCCCAAAACAGGACGTCTGGTTCTTCGCAGATAAAGATGCAAGCGGTATCACAGCAGCAAATGATGCGGCTCAAAAACTTGACCCAGCGGGATACGTCTTGCTGCCGTCCTTAGCTGACTTCAATGAAGATTTCCAAAGCGCGATTGGGCAATCTAACTTCGTAAAGATCAAACAAGCGTTCAAAAATGTAAGGGGACAAAAATGATGGCTGAAACAAAAACCACAACCTTGATGGACTCATTCTCCAGCAAGCGAACGATGCAAAGTTCGGGTGTACCTTTCCGACATTCGAAGAAAAATCATTCCGCAAATCTTGCATGGCTTGGTTCGACGATTGATATTCGCGATACAGAGCGAGTTTCAAAAATGGAAGTGGAATTTGTGATATCACCGATTTTTCCCAAAGGGAGAGCGGCACTCATCACAGGAGTAGGTGGGTCTTCAAAATCGATGCTGCTCAAAGAAATGGCGATCGCGGTAGCAACAGGCAGAGATATCTTGGGAATGACTGTCCCAAATGCAGGCAAAGTTGTATTGATCCTCGCGGAAGATACGCCGGAAGATTCACACCGGAGCATCTATGCGATTTTCAAATCATTGAACTTGACAGATCAAGAAATTGCATTGCTTCACGATCGTCTTTACATCTTTGCTGCGGCGGGAAAAGATTGCGTTCTCATGTCTGAAGACGACGGTGAGTCTGGAAATCGGATTGACCAGCTTATTGAATTTGTTTCTCAACTCGAAGATGTTCGTTTGATCGGACTTGATCCTGCAATTGCAATGACAAGAGGGAGAGAGTTAGATGAGATCGCGCAACGCGAATTTGCGGAAAATCTTGACCGGCTTGCGATCGAAACAAAGACTGCAGTGCTGGTGATTAGCCACGCGGCGAAATCCGTTCAGAACCAACAAGAGATCAGCTCGCACGCAAACCGCGGCAGTGGAGCTTTTACTGATGCTTTCCGTCTTGAGGTTTTGATGAGAGTCATGACAACAAAAGAGAGCAAATCGTTTCGAATTCCAGAAAACAATCGGCATCAATATGTTCGACTTCAAGTCACGAAAGCGAATTCTCTTCCACCTGCTCTGATGCACCCAAAGTGGCTGGAACGCGTCGAAGGCGGTGCGTTGACACTTGCAACCTTGACTCCCGCGGCACCGGCATCCGGTGAACGTGCTCGGAAAGGCCTAGAACTTTTCTTCGAAGCAGATCAAGAGAGCGGCGAACTTGGCAGTGTCAGCCTTTCTTATCCTGCCTGGAAGGCGAAGGCGTTAAACGAGGGGCTGCTGACGGGGCTGACAAGCTCTGCGCGAGACATGGCTGCACGACGGCTATTCACAACGATCAAAGATAGCAAGTGGATCTGTGAAGATGGTGAACACTGGAAAGTCACTACCGAAGGAGAACAAGAAATTCTTGAATAACGAACCAGTAATTTGTGGACCTCTTCATAGGCGAATGTCACTTTGTCAAAACAACAGAGATGCGCTATCTGTTGTCAAACTTTGGAAATCAAGTTCGTATCCACAAGAGAAGTCAAGTGACCGTCCAGTAGCTTAGGTATTTGCCCACCAGAAATCAGTACGCCCGCCTCCATATTCTTTTCCATGGCGTACCCAGTGAGGTTTGCGCTGGTAATGAAGCACATGCCTCCATCAGCAACAGCGACTTTGGCGTGGACACTGCCGTCGGAAAACGGATCAGTCTTGTCGCGCCAAGCATAGAGTCTGGCGGTCGGAACCAGCGTTCTCATCTTGCCTATCGCATCGAAGGTAATGCTGCCACCATGCTCTTGAGACAATTCAAGAAGCATTGAGATGACCACACCGCGGTCATTTGCTGCGTTCAGCGCCTTGACGATGGTCGACACGTCATAGGCCACGAAGCTGGTAATGAACAACGACTTTTCTGCG
>JBEGUT010000249.1:0-6271 GCA_041178745.1 Planctomycetota bacterium
CCTTCGAGAAGAACCTGTGCGAGCATCGACGGCAAGCAAACCATTGTCACGTCGCAAAACATACTCAACCGTTTCCGGGGAATCAGACTTTGGCAGCCAGCGGGGCATCACGGAATTCGAGGCTGCCCATGTGACGCGGCGATCTGAGGAAAATATTTTGTCAAACGTCAATGATTCGCTAGCCGGTATCGTCTCCAGCGATTCCGATACCTCAGCTCCCGTCGATGCAGACACGACTTTGGTGATTCGATGTACCGGATACTCCTGGTTCTTGACGACCGAGGGATCAAAGAAATTCCACTTGGCTAAACTGTCATCGGAATGAGGTTCAAGAATGTACGTCAGCAGTCGTCCTAATTTTTGCGAAGTTGGTATCACATAAGAACCCGCTTCCAAATCGACTTCCTTGGCACCGTCAGGCTGAACAGCGATCTTCCATAAGCGGTGCTCCTGAAAGTTAGCCTCTTCTGTAATGTCACTGATACGGTAGTTAACAACGCTAACCCGTAAAGGCTGTTTCAGTTGCCTTACTTCAACACCATGTCGCAACAATCGGTCAGCAACCCAAGCATGATCCTTGGATAATGCGTAGGCAATCGGCACGTCGACTTCCTGCGTCGACTCAATCTTGGTCCACAACTCAACGTTGTAAACCTTTTCCTTCAGCTTGTCTAAATTCTCTCCGCGATGGAAATAGGCGAGTTCATCGATCGGCTCTGTCTTGGCAGGATCCTGCCCTACCACTTCGTACCCCAACACATCGACCTTTTCATCCCAACGTCCAAGCTTCGACTGGATCGACAGTTTTTCCTGAGAAGGCTTCTGCCACAGCTTCTCACTTTTATCGACCCACTGAGCCTCTCCTTCGGCGATCAACTCTTGAATCTTGGAACGATTCTCTGCTAGATAATCAAGGCAGTGCCGAACGAATTCATAGCTACCATCAATTCGAGTCTTATAACTTGCATAGGAATAAGACTCGACCAAAATCCCAATGCGCCCGCGTAGTCCCATGTACTCTGTGCTGTAGCGCGGCTCATTTCCATAACTTTGCCACTGCTTGTGCTGATCCGCAAAGTTGCCATACCAAAAAGAATTGTAGCCCGAACTCTTCATTTGCACGGTCATGGCAGGCATCATTTCGACTCGCAAGTAATCCTGTAACTTCTGCGGCCCTGCCGGATTATTGGGAGTGCTGTAGGTAACCTCATAGCGATGCAAAGAACCGTTGGTCGTATGACAATCAATCAGTACATCAACATCCCATTGGTCGATATAACGGATTAAACTCTGTGCTTCAGTCGATTCCAGTTTTACGAAATCACGATTCAGATCCAAACCTTGTGAATTCTCGCGAATACCCGATCCATCTTCAGGCCCTTCTTGACCTGGTCGATGATTTTTCCCTAATCGCTCACCACCATCAATGTTGTAACTGGGAACAAAAATCAACGATAAATTGCGCTGCCATAAATCACTAGGCTTTTTGAGCATATCGCGAGCCAGGGCCAGCAGGGCCTCTTTCCCATCGCATTCTCCCGAGTGGATTCCACCCAACAGCAAAACAACTAATCGATCCTTTGTCTCCTTGGGATCCTTCGCATTCCAGTGAATACATGTGATAGCGCGATGCTCTCGGGTATAACCCATGGTGCTTACTTCGATCTTGCCAGCCGAGAGTTTTTCGAGAGATTGGATGTAGTCCTTAACTTCCTTATCAATTGCAGTAGCTTGATAGCCGGAGGCTTCGGCAATCGTCTTTAATTGCTCAAGTTTTTCAATATTTCCTGCAAGGCTGCTCGCAACCTTCTCTTGAGCTCGCAATGGGATCGCGATACCAACCAACCAGCAGAACGCAAACGTTACCGCAGCTATCGAAAATCGAGTCTTCATCACATTCACAAACATCGTCGCTCTCACCATTTTCGAGAGATAGGATCATGAATCAGTAGCTTCGAAACATTACTGGAAAACTGCCTCTAAGGTAGTCTGCCTCCCCGGCTATCTCCACTATCTATCCGCTAGACACTGAAACTTTTCAGATAATGTTCTCTTCGCAAAAACAATCGACTTGCTAAGACCTGCTTGATCAGAAGCGAAAGCGGGATGGAACTCCATACGTAAGCTTTACGACTGGATGAAACGGAGAAAAAGTAGTACGCATACACCCTCTGCAATTCAGAGGTTGCTCTCCTCATTAATACCTTTTCTAGGTGGGAGTTTCTCCTGAACTTCTCGCCAGCTTCAGGAGAAACGCAAAAGGGATAGCACTGGTAAACTCCAGCACCTCTGGTGGCTAAAAGGCCACAGCAATATGTCACTGAAGCGTCTAAACCAACGTCACCGCATCACAACCTTTATGCGGTATGGATCGCTCGCTTGGCTACAGCCAATGCGGCTTCGTGGAGTGTCTCAGAGAGTGTTGGGTGGGCATGGCAGCATCGCGCAATATCTTCGCTGCTAGCTCCGAATTCCATGGCCGTCGCAGCTTCTGCAATTAAATCTCCTGCTCGTGCGCCAATGATGTGCACACCGAGCACCCGATCTGTTTTGGCATCAGCCAAAATTTTCACACGACCTTCGGATTCGCCCAACGCACGCGCTCGGCCGTTGGCTCCATAGAAACCAACACCTTTGTTATATGCAATACCTTTTTCTCTCAGCTGATCCTCGGTTTTACCTACCGTCGCGATTTCTGGATGAGTGTAGACAATCGCTGGTATTGCATCGTAATTGACATGAGACTTCATTCCCGTGATGCGTTCCACACATACGATTGCTTCGTCCATTGCTTTGTGGGCTAACATCGCTCCGCCGATCAAATCACCAATCGCATAGATATTGGTGGCTGCAGTTTGATAGTTTTCATTAACAGGAATGAATCCTCGCTTGTCGGTTTCCAGACCAACTTTTTCAAGTCCGATATCGCGAGAGTTGGGGACTCGTCCAGCCGATAGTAGAACGCGATCGCATTCGATGGGATCAGCACCTTTGCAGGTTACGACACATTTATCCCCAACGACCTTTGCGCTTTCCACCCAACTGTTGAGCCGGAATTGCAACCCTTGTTTTTGGAAGGCTCTCTGGGCCATCTGAGCGATCTCACTATCCATGCCAGGCATGATGCGATCCATCGCTTCCAACACAATCACTTCGCTTCCCAACCGCCCCCAAACGCTACCAAGCTCTAAGCCGATATAGCCACCACCGATAACCACCAGTCGTTTAGGAACCTCGGTGAAGGAGAGGGCCATCGTGCTATTGCCGATACGAACTCCATCCTCTTCGACACCGCGCATCGGCGCGGGTCGACTGCCGGTCGCCAGCAGAATATGCTTGGCCTTGAGCAGTTCGGTTTCTCCGCCGGTCAGCGATACGCGCACCGCTCCAACACCTTCAATAGCACCGCGACCGCGATAAGCAGCAACCTGATTTTTCTTGAATAACAAATCGATTCCACCGGTCAGTGTTTGCACGATCTGTTCTTTGCGTTTCATCATCGCAGCCAAATCGAGCTGTACGCCGGAAACTTGAATGCCGTGAGAGGCCATTCCCTTCTGCGCTTCCAAGTACAGGTGACTTGATTCGAGCAATGCTTTGCTCGGAATACAACCTACTCGTAAACAGGTACCGCCGAACTGGAGGTTCTCATCGACACAGGCCGCCTTAAGACCTAATTGAGCTGCGCGAATTGCAGCGACGTAACCAGCAGGACCACCACCTACGACGACGACATCAAATTCGGTTGTTTTCATACGATCGATCGACTTGGAATGAAATGCTAAAGGGGTCGTTGATGCCCGCTGAGAACGCATCGAATGACGCAATTCAGGGTACCTGAAATCTTCGCTCTTAAGGCAGTAAATATAATCCTAACCGCCAAGCCTTAGGGAGCTATAGGGGGATAGGCTCCGTGCCGGAAAAACAGGCTATCTAGCAAGATATTTTTCTTGGTTTTTTGCGGTTCCCGACGAACTGAATAAGCTCGAACCAAAGCTTTTTTGATGCCGCCTAAAAGAACTTCGCGTTGCTTGATTAACACAATTCTATGCAGCGTAATGCAACAGGCCCATCCGACATTTTATCTCTGTCGGTTACTCTAATTGCAGCCGATGTCAGCACGTGCTATTGGTCTGTCAAAAGCGGTTCGAGTTGTGGCGCCGTTTTGAGCAATTGCTCCCGCAATAAACTCTTGATTTTTTTGGTCGTGGTCTGCTTGAGACACTTTTTCAGGATCCCCTGAGATTGCTCGATCGTCAAATGCGACGCGAGCTCTTTGATGGATGGAATAAAATGCGGGCTCATACTGAATCGCCGCAACCCCATTCCCAAAAGCAACATGAATGCCAATGGTTGCCCAGCCATTTCACCGCACAGTGTCACCGAGCGATTCGCCTTGTTGCAAATACTAATGACATTACCCAACACTCTCAGCACTGGTGGTGCAAGCGGTTGGCAAAGATGACTTACCTTTGGATTGTCTCGGTCAGCAGCCATCAGATATTGCACCAAGTCATTGGAACCGATGGAAACATAATCGCAAGCACCGATCAATTGATCCATCATCACCGCTGCCGCAGGTACTTCTAACATCATACCCAAAGCAACATCGCCAAATGCTTTTCGCTGGCTGCGAAGCAAGACCTGATTTCGTTTAACCATCGCCCTGATGCGGCGAAGCTCTTCGAGATTGGTTACCATCGGAAAAAGAATTTGCACTTTGGCTTTCGGCATCGTACGAGTTGGAGCGGCCGCCCGCATGATGGCTCGTATCTGTGTACTGAAGAATTCAGGATGCTCGAAGGACAACCGAATACTTCGCCAGCCCATGAAAGGATTGGCCTCTCGATTATTGCGTCCCAAAAACGGAACGGTCTTATCGCCGCCGATATCGAGCGTACGAATGGTGAGTTGATGATGGGGACTAGCCTTCAAGATCTCACGATAATTTTCGAATTGCTCTTCTTCGTCAGGAACGCTCGGATGCGTTAAATAGAGATATTCAGTCCGATAAAGACCTACGCCTGCTGCTCCCATCGCCGATGCATTGCGACAATCATTGAGACTGTTGATGTTAGCGAGCAACTCCAGCGGCACTCCATCAGCAGTCTGGCAGGGAAGATCGCGGTTGTGGGCGAGCTGATCTCGCAAATCCACAAACTCGCGTTCCAATTTTCGGTAAGCAGCTTCGGTTTCAGGATCAGGATTGACGATTACATGGCCTTCGCGACCGTCGACAACGATCGTATCTCCAGTCTTGGTTTGCCGAAGTATCCCCACCACACCCGAGACGGCGGGAATACCGCGACTGCGAGCCACGATCGCAGCATGACTGGTCTGACTTCCCGCTTCCGTAACAATTCCAGAAACCGGCTTAGAGCCAAGCATCACAACCTGGCTTGGCAACAATTCATCGGCGACGACAATCACTGGACCATCAAGCGCCCCGGAGTCCTCTTTGAGCGCATCGCTCAAATAACTCGAAAGACGCATCACCACATCTCGCAAATCATCGATACGCTCTTGGAGATACTCGTCCCCAGTGCCAGACAGAACTCGCTTATAGAAATCCAACAAACGGGAGAGCGCTTCCTGGGCAGTAACTCCCTCGTGCTGAATCCAGTGCCGGACCTTACCTACAAGAGCACTGTCCTGAAGAATCGTCTCGTGAACAGCGAAGATAGCGGCAGCTTCCTTGCCTACTTGCCGCTGGACTTTTTGCTGCAAAAGTCGAACGTCATCAATAGAACGCTTGCGAGCCATTTCGAATTTGGCTAGCTCGGTCACTATGGCGGCGCCCACAAGCCTTTCTGCATCGGGTCGTACATAGACCTCATGGATGCAGTAGGCGACGCCAACGGTGACTCCTGGCGAGACGGCAATTCCTCGTTTCACGACGCCCTCCAAAGCCACCACTAGGAGCGACCCTCGACACAAGGACCGCTGATTTTTCGACTTTGTTACCCGCGAATCGGGTTTCTTTCGGTTGAGTTCAATCGGCTCGGCGGATTATCCTAGGCAGGTTTCACTCCTCCAATCGCTGGGAGGATGGATACCTAGTAGAATTTCGGGCACTTTTATGTTGTATTTCGAGTAATTCCCTCGAACCGACCAGAAAAGAGCCGACTTAATTAAATACTTCCGCTTCAATTTTATCCGCGAAACTAATCATGCGTTTTTGTTTGCTAGACCAGATCACCGATCTTCAACCAGGTAAAAGTATAACGGCTATTAAACATCTTAGGGCAGAGGAGGATTATCTTCGTGATCA
>JBEGUT010000250.1:0-6245 GCA_041178745.1 Planctomycetota bacterium
CTAAGAAGATTGTGCTGGCGATCGCGCAGAAAAAAACCAAGATCCTCGAGATAGAGTCGAAGATCTTGGCGAGCTGATCGAGGTGTAAGATTTTTGTCTAAGTCGATGCTTCAGTGTCAATCTGCCGAGTGCTCTTTACGTCATTCGTCGCTTCACGCGCCAAGTTGTTATTCGACGCATTTTGCATCGCTCGGTAATACTCATTCTGGGTTTCATCCAGAGTTGCTCCGCTTTCCAAACCCGTTTGGCGGGAGTCATCGAGTGTACCGCACAGGGCGGTCAATTTATCCCAGTGCAATTCACCTTCTACGGTTGATTCCTGAACATAGGAAGTTAACCTTTCCAAGTCCATGCGAGCGATGATGCTCGTCAAACCATTTTGGCGAATCAACTCCTGATTCTCCTTGAGAATCAACAGTCCGGTGATTGCCTCGAGTTCCTTAAACAGAAGTCGTAGCGACTTATTTTTGCCTTGGATATCTAGGTCAAGAATCCGCAATTGTCTGGAGATATCGACGCGAAAAGAATCGCTAGGCGAGGCTACACCCTTTTTGAAAAGAGCTTCCTTGTTCGACTCAATCGACTCGATTTGTCGATTCAGGGTGCTGATCTTTTGCTGATGTCCGACGCGATTGGTTCGCAATTCGAGGGCACTGATTTCCGCGAGAGTTCTAGGGTTTAGCGGCAGGCCTAAACGTCGCAACAAAGCGCGTATTTGGGAAATAAGGGGGGATAGCATGTGATGAGCCTCGCGAAGGAAAAACAGTAATCAAGCCATATCATCTTCTTTTTAAGGGGTAAAAAAAAGGGGAATTACACCCTGGAAGGAAAAAAAGGATGGGCCGTATTTTCAGCAAAATACACCTTAGGAACAAGCGGTGTGGATATCCGATTCGCGGACCTTCAAAAGCTGTCCTGCCGTTGTTGGTATATTGGAAGCTCGTAGGTTGGCATCTCCGTCGCATCACTGGCCGATGCTCAATAGGTCCGAAATTCACTGGGCTCAAGGTTTGAGGCTGAAGACTATGCGAAAGCCGAGAAAATTATTTCTGTAGGATGGATCATACTTCGTTCGATATGCGAATCGACTGCGATAGGCATCACTGAGCCAACTGCTTCCACGGGCTACACGATACTTTCCATGACGTGGTCCTGATGGATCTGTTATCGTTCCGCGGGGATAAGCATCATACCAATCGTAGCACCATTCAAACACGTTACCGACAAGGTCGTGCAGTCCCCAGGCATTGGCGATTTTTTCTCCCACAGGATGCGTTGTAGATAACGAATTGCGATCATACCATGCGTAAGATTCTAAAACCTTAGTTGTGTTTCCAAGCAGATAGGAAGTCAAAGTCCCAGCTCGGCAAGCGTATTCCCACTCCGCTTCTGTTGGTAAGCGATAAACACGACCCGCTAATTTTTCTGCTTCCAAGCTATTAAGCCTTGCTATGAAAGCTATGGCATCATCCCAGCATACTTGTTCAACGGGATGGTCATCTCCTCGGAAGTGGCTGGGATTAATTCCCATCAAACGTTCATATTCCTTCTGTTGGACCGGATAGATGCCTAGGTAAAAGGGGTGAGTTAAAGTAACCTGATGTTGGATTTCATCATCTTGTCTCTTGGGTTCAGACTTTGGCGAGCCCATCAAAAATGATCCCGCTTGAATCAATCGAAACTCCATTCCTAGTGAATTAGTGAGAGTTTCCGGAGGTGTCAGGTTTGGCTCCATCCGAAGCACAAATTCGGGTGGAGATTCAGGAATAATTCGTACTTCTGTTTGAAGTGTGATTGGCACTGCCGTGGTCGTAGTGGTTTGTTGGGTGCTTGTGACTAGTGCCTGTAACGCTTCGTACATTTCCTGCGCGCTGCTGAAGCGATCGGCAGGGTACTTGGACATTGCACGACGTAGCAGTGGACGCATGGCTTCTGGAAGTTCTTCCCAGTCCACAATCCCTTCAGGTATCTCACCTGTCAGGGCATGGAAAATCGTTGCTCCCAAACCATACAAGTCGCTGCGAGCATCGACCTTGAGACCATGTCGTTGTTCAGGAGAGCGATAGCCAAATGTTCCCACCTGCGCGGTCATTGAATGAAGGGTGGTTTCCAGCGAACGTGCCAAACCGAAATCTCCCAGTTTCGCCAGGAGTCGATGACGCGGATAACGTTCTTCACGAATCAGAATATTGCCAGGCTTGATATCCCGATGTATCACTCCGCGATCATGGGCTACCATCAGCGCCGTACAAAGCTGCATCGCAAGATCGATTGCTTCGGACAACTTGAGGGCGCCTTGCTGTCGGATTCGATCTAACAAACTTCCGCCATCGATGTACTGCATTACTAAATAAGGCGTTCCTTTCTCACCGCGACCATGAGTGAGCACCTGTACAATATTTTCATGGTCGAGTTGCTCGGCGATATGCATTTCGCGAACAAACTGCGCATAGCTACTTGAGTCATTGGCCAAGTGGTCCAAAAGGAGTTTTATTGCGACTTGTCGAGTACCATGACCGAGATCGCCGAGATCGGTTGCTAGAAAGACAGCCCCCATCCCACCTCGACCTAAGCGTTTTTCGATTCGATAGCGTGACGGTAGTGAGCATACTTGCTCACGGGCATCGGCGTTTTCGCGAAAGTTGGCTGTACCTTCAGGGATTTGGGTGTTGTTGGGTCCTTCGGTGTACGGATTCTGTTTGTAGTCAGAAGATGGAAATTGATCACCAGAATCTTGGTTGGAATCCGCGTTCATATTTTTTGGGTCGGTAAGTTCTAGGTTCCTGAAGTCTTTTTAATGGCCACTAGTTTAAATGGCCAGGGATTCAAATGCAAAGAAAAGCAACTTCCTACGCTCCATCGATCAGGGCCCTAGAGCGTTTCGATAAAAGAAAAAACCAGCTAGGTAGATTGCGGATCATCCTAGCTGGTTGGTGGTCAATGATGGAATCTAGGATATTACTTGTTGGGTGCGTAGTAACGCAGCGCCTCATCGAAGCTCATCTTGGAAAATCGCGAAACGGCAGTATTACCGGGATCAACACCGACTGCTGACGATTCCGGAAGGTTATTCGAGGGCAACTCCATTTCGGTCGCCAACGCCTCGGGGACGTGGGCTTCAAATCCCCAGGAATTATTGACGGGTTCAAGCACATCGTGCATATGGGTATCCAAGGCTTGCTCGATTTCCTGACGCTTGTTTTCAGCCAACTCGATATCCTGAGCTAACCGCTGAACATCGTCAGGGCGAATTCCGCGAAGGATCGCCTGGGTAAGGGCACCGATACCCGACAGAAAATCTTCTGTCGCTCGAACTTCATCGCGCTGCAATTCCATAGCGTCGAGCTTCAATTGGTAGCGTTGCCATCGATTGCGAGCAGAAATCGCCTGATGATACCTAAGGGCCAACTCGGCGAATTGTCGTTGGTCTTGAAGGTCAAAAGCTCGACGTGCAAGGAACAAATACTTTTGACACTGAATCACAAGTTTGCGAACGTGGGAATCAATCTTGTTATTTGCTTGGCGGATCTTTGACTTCAGTTCGAAATCGCGTTCAGCTTTGGTCTTGAGAATATGTAAAAAAGGCATTTTTTCTTTCCTCGTAACCGCGAGAGTTATAAAAAAATATCAACAGGAGATGGTCATTTGTTTTTATTGAGCGTCAATTGGAAACCGAACCATTCCATTTAACTTCTAAGTTGTTTTTGGTCGTCCCATTACAATAGACAGCGTCGATGGAAAAGAAGATTTAGATCGAAAGGACGTTCAATACTTGACGTTCAATAAAGAAGGAGAAGAAGAGGGACCAAGTGGCTCTGATCCCTCGTTCTTCAAGATCCTGAACTCTCATTGGGTGGAGAGTTGGTCGCTGTTATTCACGATCTACGATGCGATAGCTAACCTTGATCTTTGGACGATCAACAATGGTGGAGTCCTTGAGAACATCCAAGCGTAAGTCGGTTTCCGTTTGAAATTCACCGATTTCCTTCGCATCAACATCCACGCGAACCGAGCCGATCAAGCTGTTGCTGGTTACCGAGTTCTTATCGAAAACATCGATGATCAACCCAGCTCCGTCCACTACAGCGAAATTGAGTTTAGGTACAACCCACGAAGGGGAAGTCTTATTGGCAATCATCGCTGTACTTTGATGATCCTGAGCATAAGTAAGCTCCAGATAGGCATCTGGTTCTGGACCATCAACTAGCGGAATGGTGACATCGGTGTTAGGAAGCGAAGTGATCTCGATTTTGTCTACATAGATCACTTTTTTCGACAATTCAGAACGCTTGGTTAATTCGCTGAATTCATCGGATCCCCTCCACTGCGCTAACTGCTCGCAACGTTGGGGAATAAAAGGGTGAGTCGAATTGAATTCGGTCACAATGGAAAAGATATGGACGAAGGGACGATTCCTAAGTTCCGCCTGATCCACTTTAGCCAAAGAAGCGGAGAAGGTCGACTCATCTTTGTCCATCAACGTGTTGGTCTGCCGAGTTTGGTGAAGCATTCGCAATAACGCTTGCTGGCCAACTTTCACATCGCCTCCTACGCAAAGCAGCCCGGCACGGTCAGCGGTGTACTCCGATTCCCGGTACCAATGCATCAAGACACCGAACATACTTACGGACAAAAGGTTTTGTACGCTTATAACTTCAGCCTGAGTCCGTCCCAACAAAGAGTGGTACAGCAGCTTACCCACCGTGTGGGTGCGGATATGCTGGGCCTTGATATGACCCAATTCATGGCCGATGATAAATTTTAATTCCTCGGGTTCATCTTGGTATATTTCCAACAAACGCGAAGTTAGCACCATCACGTGCGGATGCGTCAAATTAGTAACATAAGCGTTAGGTTCAGCAGAACCTCTGATAAACACTGGTGGTGGATCTACGCCCAGGATCTGCGAGCATTCCTTAACCATATCCATGATTTTGGTCGCGCGCTGCTGTTCATTGATCTTGATCGACTGATTCGCCAATTGTGCCAAGTGGTTGGCGTCAATAAAGTTACCACCCAATCCCAACAGGGATTTTACAAGCGGCCAATTAGCGATATCAGCATCGTCAGTCAATTTGTAGATGTGGTGATAGTAAAACTCATCTTCGGCGGTCATGATATCGTAAGGGGTAATGACCGATACGACGGGCTTGCTCTCGGTTGGTTTCGATGGGTGCTCTGGTTTCTCCTGAGCTGTAAGGGGTGGCGAAAAGAACGCAGACCCTGAAAGGGTCGCTAGAAAAGCGCATGTCATCAACATGGCGCGAACGAAAGAAAAATCAACAGCAAACATCTCGGCAGTACTCCTGTCGAACCAAAAAAATGTCGATGAAAACAACGCTGTTCCCATCCTCTACACTTCCTGCATAGGAAATAAAAGATATCCGCATAACATCACGATTTAAGTTTTTATAAAATCGCTTTTTCAAAACTAAGTTTTCTTTAGGTCGGAGAGATGCAGCGGGTCGTACCACGATCAACCGATGAAATTTCAGTCCCCGATAAAACTAGGAACCAAGTGTCGTAACGATAGGAAAAACTTGTCAGGCCCCTTCTCTTACGGAGAAAGTAGGCGAGCTTTTAAAGTGGCTATTGTCGCACTGTGTGGAACTTTCGAGAGCGTTGGGCAGTTGGCGTGGTTGGTCTGACGAAGCATAGCCCGATGGCGATGGACTCTTTTTATTGAGATGGCGTTTACCGCGGTCGCTGATTTCCACGGTCAGCAAAGTGGCATCTTGAACAACGAAGGTGAAGCCATTGGTTTTGAAGTAGAGGGTGTCCTTGCCGTGGCGTTTCTGCCGATTCTGTAATTCCTTCGATAAGTTAAATAAGCGGTCGGCTCGTGCGAACCACTCTGAGAGTCTTGTGTCTACTTCGCTGAAGTCAAGCGGAGAATTTGGATATAAATGATTCCAGCGTAGCCAGAATCTATGGCGAGCATGCTGGGAAACGCTGATGGCGATTTTCTTGCCTTTTGAGTTGCGATAACTTAATTGGATACCCGTTGGGGGAGAAGGGACTGCGATGCTCATTTAGGACTCTCCTAATAGCTGGTAAATCTCGGCAGAAACGTTCGGAATCGAGGTCTCGGCATGGTTCCGAGGATGACGATTGCAGGTCATCTCAGTTAGATTTAGGAAGAAATTCGCTATGAGATTTCAATGCGATCTGGTGAGTAAGAAAAAATTTTAGAAAGATGAGGGGTTGGATTGTTATGAAGCGAGTAAAGCTTTCTTATCTCGACA
>JBEGUT010000251.1:0-6225 GCA_041178745.1 Planctomycetota bacterium
TGCGAGTTTCGAATTGGCCGCGTCGATGCAAACAGCGGCCAAAGAGGCTTTGGATTTATCTGGCGAAAGCGAAGCGACCCTTCGACTCTACGGTATCGATCAACCTCACTGCAGCGAGTATGGCAAACGCTGTTTGATTGCCAGACGATTGGTTGAGCGTGGTGTTCGGTTTGTGCAACTGTTTCTCGATGGCCAGCCCTGGGACAATCACCAGAGCTTGAAGTCATCACTGCCAGCGGTTTGCAAACGAACCGATCAACCAACCGCAGCCCTCGTCAAGGACCTGAAAGACCGCGGCATGCTCGACTCGACCTTGGTTCACTGGGGAGGCGAGATCGGACGCTTACCAGTTTGCGAGGGGGAGATCGGAGAAAATTCAGGTCGCGACCATAACGGCCAAGGTTACAGTTGCTGGTTCGCAGGTGGGGGAATCCGAGGGGGAACAGTTTATGGAGCGACCGACGAATTCGGTCACCGCGCGGCCGAAAACGTAGTTACCCCAAATGATGTTCAAGCGACGATCCTTCACCTATTCGGTCTGGATAGCCAGAAACTTCTTTATCCTTTGAGCGGACGTGAAGTATCCTTGATTGATGGCCGATCTGCTCGAGTGGTTCAGGAGATATTAGCTTGATGAATGTGGTAGCCGATCGCTAGGGGTGACGAAATCCTCCCAGCCCGACAAATATACTTTAGTACACAACCCGAAACTACTGACTTGTTAGCATTCTATAGTTTTCTGCGGTTCAAGACGCGACAGGCCTCGGTTGGCCGCTTCCCGAAAGAGACATCGATCGGGCCTCCATTTTTAAATGACTCATAAGGAAATAGGAAATGAAAAGTCGTTGGATAGCGATCTGTGTCGCTCTCGGCTTTGCTGGCTTCTTGCAGGCAGCCGAACCAGTACCTCTAGGTAAAGCGGATCTAACCACCGGTATCCCAGGTACTGGCAAGTTGACGAGCCAACAAATCGAAAGCTGGCTGGCTGATCCGAAGAATCATGAAGCTCTATCAGTGACTTTGCCGAGCAGTCTGGAAGCAGGTAAAGAAGCAATCTACATTCCCGAGAACAATCCGCTGACAAAAGCGAAGATTGAACTCGGTCGTCAGTTGTATTTTGACCGCCGATTATCAGCGAATAACGAAGTGAGCTGCGCCGATTGCCATCATCCACAATTCGGTTACGCAAAAGACACTCAATTCGGAGTTGGAATAAAAGGTCAGACCGGCAATCGTAATTCGCCGGTAGCATTTAATCGTATCATCAGCAAGGCTCAATTCTGGGACGGCCGCGCTGGTTCGCTCGAAGAACAAGCGGTTGGTCCGATCGCTAACCCAATCGAAATGGGCTTCACTCATGAGAAAGCTGTAGCTCTTCTCAATCAAATCCCCGGCTACAAGATCCAGTTCGTAAAAGTCTTTGGTCGCAATCCAACGATTGAGGATGTAGGCAAGGCAATCGCTTCTTTCGAACGAACCTTGGTCACTGGCGAAAGTCCGTACGACACCTACGAACGTCTGCGTCGATTCGAAGAAAGCTTCGCTGCTGACCTCGAAGACTTGGATGCCCTCAAGGAAGACAACGAAGAGCTTTACAATCGCTATGTGCAACTCAAGAAGGCTGCTGACGGCAACCCCATGAACGAATCGGCGAAGCGAGGACGCGATTTGTTCTTCAGCACCAAGAGTAATTGCTCAGCCTGTCACGTCGGTGTGAACTTTGCGGATGAGTTGTATCACAACCTTGGTGTAGGCATGGACAAGAAGGAACCTGATGTGGGTCGCTTTGCTGTGACCAAAGAGAAGAAGGACATGGGTGCCTTCAAAACTCCTACGCTTCGCAACATCGCGAGCACGGGCCCGTACATGCACGACGGTAGCCAAAAGACATTGCTGGAAGTTGTGGAATGGTATGCTAAGGGTGGTCACCCAAATCCGAACCTCAGCGATAAAATCCAGAAGCTGGAATTGACCCAGCAGGACAAGGAAGACTTGGTCGCCTTCATGGAAGCTTTGACCGGTCCACTTCCGAAGGTTGAGAGCGAACGACTTCCTTAATTTCGATTCTCGCTAGTCTATTGCATAGAGATACCCGGCAATCTCAAAGATCGCCGGGTATTTTTTTATACTTTCCCTGAGCTTATCGACTCGCATTAGAAATACATCAGCTACTTTCTCAGCATCCGATCTAAGACATTGCGAGTCATTTGTTGTATTCGAGCATCGGGCCCCTTGGGCTCTGTGTAGACTTTGGGACGCACATAACCTGGTGGTGCGCTAAGTCCATCTGCCCACCAAATCGTTGCGGCATTGAAAACAAAGTTGCCTTTTGGCCCGGGATAAACGGTCGCCGTGTACTGACCACCGTTGGGTTTATCGGGTGCGGATTGAGTAGGTCCTGTCGCGACCACTTCGAGACCTGGAATCGGAGCGGGATCACCATGCCATTCCCAACCGATCACACCGGGAATACGGTCCCCATGCTTCATACCGGTCTTGGCATAGATCCAGTGATTCTCCAGAGTGCAAATCCAATCCGCTCCACCGGTAACTGGCCCGGTGCTGTGCGCTCCCATCAGTTCGTTAGCGTACGGCTTAATGTGCTCTAGCGAATCCATATCCACAAAATCAGTTGTACCATCGGGAGGTCCAAACACGCCGACTCGCCGTAGCGATTTGAGCTTCTCATTCCAAGTCACTCGCCCGCAGACCGCATTGCCGGAAAAGAAACCGAGCGAGACACCATGCTGCACAGCGGCCTGTGCGTTGCGAAACATTTCTATGGTCCAGTACTCATCGTGTCCGATACTCAACCATCCCCGACAGCGTAGAAGACTTGATGGATCAGAGTGCGTATCCGTATTGGATACGTACGTGACATCGTAACCGAGCGACTCCATCCAGTACGCAAAAGGAAATTCCCAGAGGAGAAACTCTCCCGATCCGATGGATAGGGGAGCATCAAAGATTTGGCAATACTTGCCATAAGGACGAAGGAAACTAACTTCCGATTTTCCACCCCAGTACCATTGATTTACACCATCATCGTATAGCGAGAATTGATTTGGCCAACGGTTGTACGCTTGCCATGTATGATCGCTGCACTGGAAAACAAAGTCCGCTTGACGGTCATCTCGCACAATAAAAATCACATAGCTGTCATGACCAGAAGTCTGGTTTGTTAATTTTCCTAGGTAGACACCCGATAGAGCATCTTTAGGGACTGTCCAACGGAACGCGATGGGCCACTGACATACCATCACACGATTCTCGCCAGTTTCTGGCAGACTCTCTGTTTTTACTTCTTCGCATCGAAGCGTTTCAATCCAGCGTGCTCCCGTACCGCCATAGTAGCCCAATCGATAGAGATCTAGTGTCACCGAGGAAACGGGATTCGCACTGACCATCACGTCGAGTGTTTCTCCAGCGCGTATACTCGCATGAGAGCAATAACCTTCGATCCATGGTGATCGATAACGCGTCGCCGGGTCAATCTCCGGCTTCTTCAGTTGCCAATCGGTGGTACCCTGCTTCTTGTTTTCCTCAACGATTGGATTGGTAGCATTCGCCATCGCAGCGATCGGTTTATTACCGATCAGCGAACCGACGCCGAGTCCTGCTGCTACTCCCGCAACCTGCTTGATAGCCTCTCGTCGATTGCGAACAGGAGATAGATCTGAAGAGTTCGCTGGTTCCTGCATGATACTCCACCTAATCTGCTTCTCTGCGTGTGAATGCCTAAATTAAATTAGCGACAGAAAGGGCCAATCGCGGCTGTCCGATTCGGTGTGATGGCTAAATGATTACTGGCACGCAGCACACCAAATCATGATGTTTTTACGAACTTATGCCGAAACAAGCCAGCATCGATCGATGACGAAGGAAGGTACCACATTAGAAAGTCGAATCCTATCCAAGGAAGGGGTAAAAATTAATTCGGGTAATCGCGGGGATGTGGCTAAAACTTCCCTTCCGATTTAAGAGCTGTTTTCGCGAGGTTCACGCCATCGTAGCCGATATACAGGTAGCGTTATGTCCGCTTGGTAGTTATTCTCAAGTATTAGAGTTTCGTTTAGATTTTCGAGAATTTCGGATCGATGAATAACAGCTGGTCGCCTTCGTCCTGGCAGTCGCGGACTGCCTTGCAGATGCCCGTATATCCTGATCAGGCGGTTCTAGAAAACGCTTTACAGCGTTTAGCTGGCCTTCCCCCATTGGTTACCAGTTGGGAAATCGAAACGCTGCGAGAGCGTTTGGCCGATGCCGCTGCGGGTCGGGCTTTCCTGTTACAAGGTGGCGACTGTACCGAAAGTATTGATGATTGCAGCACAGACGGCGTCGTTCGCCAAATGAAAGTGCTGATGCAAATGAGTTTAGTACTCATGCAGGCATCGCTGAAGAAAGTGATTCGAGTCGGCCGCATTGCGGGACAGTATGCCAAACCTCGCTCCAGTGACACGGAAACTCGCAACGGGGTTAGCTTACCAGTCTATCGCGGTGACATTATCAACCGCAGTTCATTTACTTCAGAAGATCGGCAACCTAATCCCGAACTGCTTCTTCGGGGTTATGAACGCGCCGCTTTGACACTGAACTTCATTCGAGCTCTCAGCGTTGGTGGGTTCGCCGACTTGCATCATCCGGAAAACTGGGATCTCGAATTCTGTAAAGATACCGTGATGGCACGACAATACCATCAGTTGGTCGAGTCGATTGCTGAATCGTTGCGGTTTATGGAAACGGTCACCGGCAAAGCTCTTTCGGAAACACGCTCCGTCGAAGTCTATACTTCACACGAAGGCTTACATCTTCCTTACGAACAAGCGCAAACGCGACAAGTGCCGAGACGCGATGGATGGTACAACCTTAGCACCCATCTCCCATGGATCGGCTACCGAACCGCCCAACTCGATGGAGCTCACATCGAATATTTTCGTGGTATCGATAATCCCATTGGCTGTAAGATCGGAGCTGACACCAAACCGGAATATCTCATTCGACTATTGGAGATCCTCAATCCACAGCGCATACCGGGACGCATGATGCTCATCCATCGCTTCGGTCACCAAAAGATTGCGGACTATCTTCCACCGTTGATTCGAGTCGTTCAAGGAAATGGCCACCCCGTCCTTTGGTGCGCTGATCCGATGCATGGCAACACGGTTTCCTCGCCTGCCGGTTACAAGACACGCAGATTCGAAGATATCGTTTCCGAATTGCTGCAAGCATTTGATATCCACCAACAACTCGATAGCAACCTTGGTGGAGTCCATCTGGAGCTTACTGGCGATAACGTGACGGAGTGCACTGGCGGTGCTCGCGGTTTGCTTGAACAGGATCTTCACCGCGCTTACAAGAGTTTGGTCGACCCGCGACTGAATTATGAACAAGCGATGGAAATTGCTTTCCTGATTGCGCAGCGATTAAGACAAAATCGCCCTGCCACTTGAGCATAGGACCTGAAGTTAAAACACTTTGCGTCTGACAACTTCCGCCGAAATCCGAATTCCTTTTCCAGGCATTTAGGAACTTGGTAGGAGTCGCTCGATAGCCCATCGATCCAATCCAACCGATCTCGCTGGCAGGTCGCTAAGGCCCCACCCAATCCTACACCGCTTCCTGGCTAAATCGATCAAAATTCGTCTTCCGAATGCCTACCAAGGGCGAGGTAGTGATTGAAATTGCCCGCTTGGGGCCTCATGCTATAGAGATAGCGAAATCCCCTTGTTCCTTCACTCCCACCTAGGAATCTTTTCATGTCCCTCCCACTTGCTCGGCGCAGTTCTAGACGCCAGTTTCTCGGACAGTCCGCCGCAGCCGCCACGCTGGCAACTGGATACTTTACATTCCCTTCAGTAGCTCGCGCTTATCAATCTCCCAACGAAAAACTTAATATAGCCATTGTCGGTTGTGGCAATAAAGGTTGGCACAATGTGGAACAACTTGTGTCCGAGAATATCGTTGCCTTATGCGATGTTGACACCAACTATCTTGATCATGCAGCAACCGTTCACCGCGAAGCGACACGACATCGCGACTACCGCAAAATGCTGGAAAGCGAAAACAAGCGAATCGATGCGGTTGTCGTCTCAACTTCGGATCACACGCATGCTCCAGCTTCTTCCGTTGCGTTGGATCTTGGTAAACATGTTTATTGCGAAAAGCCATTAAGCCATACCGTCGAAGAAGCCCGAGCGTTGGCAAGACTTGCTGCCAAGAACAAAC
>JBEGUT010000252.1:0-6213 GCA_041178745.1 Planctomycetota bacterium
GGCTCCTACCGAAGAAGCCCAAGCCGCTGCAGGCAGGATCGACGATAGCACTCAGCGCGCTCACATCCGCTTTTTAGCCGACGATTTGCTGGAGGGGCGAGGGCCAGGTTCGCGCGGCGATGAGCTCGCGCAAAGATATATCGCGACTCAGTTTCAATCGCTTGGTTTAAAACCGGCCGCCGGCAAAGGAAGTTGGTTTCAAAAGGTACCGCTGGTAGGTGTCAAGACTCAGGCGCCTCCTGAGATTACTTTCAAAGCGAAAGACAAGGCGCTATCGCTGAAATACTTCGAAGAGTACATCGCCGTCAATGGAAGCCCGAAGGAAGAGAGCCAATTCGAAAACGCAGAGGTCGTGTTCGTTGGGTATGGTATCGTCGCGCCAGAGTATCAATGGGACGATTATAAGGGAGTCGACTTGCGAGGTAAGATTCTCTTGATGATGAATAACGATCCAGCTGATGATCCAAAACTTTTCGAAGGGAAGAAACGACTCTATTACGGTCGCTGGGATTACAAATACGAGAGTGCGGCGAGACAGGGTGCCGCTGGCGCGATCATCATCCACACGACACCTTCGGCCGGTTATCCCTTTCAAGTGATTCAAACATCGTGGACCGGCGAAGAATTTGAACTGGCGGAAAGCGATACGCCGCGTATGCAGATGCGAGGTTGGGTCAGCGAGGATGGGGCGAAGAAGATCTGTCAACTTGGAGACCTTGATCTGGATGAGTTGCGTAAGAGCGCCGAGAGTCGGGACTTCAAACCCGTTCCACTCGGAAGTCGACTATCGATGTCGTTGAAGAGTATCGTGCGAACTAAGGATACGGCCAATGTGCTCGGATGGATGGAAGGAAGCGATCCTGATTTGAAAGATGAAGCGGTCGTCGTCATGGCGCATCATGACCACATCGGACTTGCGGCTGAGCGTAATGCCGACGGCGATAATATTTACAACGGCGCGATCGACAATGCTTCTGGTTCAGCTAGTTTGCTAAACCTCGCCAAGGCTTTCGCATCGTTGCCAGAAAGGCCTCGAAGATCAATTTTGTTTGCGGCCGTTGGAGCCGAAGAGCAAGGCTTGCTCGGATCAAAATTTTTTGCTGAGAATCCGACGTGGCCAGTCGAGAAACTCGCAGCAGTAATCAACATCGATGGCATGAATTTTTTAGGACGCACCAAAGACATCAACGTGATTGGATTGGGCAAGTCCGATCTCGATGACGTTCTCTCTAAAGTCGCCAAGTGGCAAGATCGAGTTATTACTCCCGATCATTTCCCCGATCGTGGTTATTACTATCGAAGCGATCAGTTCAGCTTGGCCAAGGTGGGGATCCCTGGCATTTATCTACATTCCGGTTTGGCTGTGGTCGATAAACCGGATGGTTGGGGAAAGGAACAGACGGACGCCTGGGTTGAAAAGCATTATCACCAGCCCAGCGACGAGTACCGCGAGGATTGGGATTTGGCTGGAGCGATCGAAGATAACCAGTTACTCTTCTATGCCGGTTATGAAATCGCCAATCAAGATGCGATGCCCAAGTGGCAACCTGGTGACGAGTTCGAAGCCGCTCGGCTAAAGAAGCCGTAGTTTTCCGAGAGAGTGATTTTAGAGGAAGCGACCCTGGGCGACTGTGACCACACTGTTGCCAGAGTCCAGCGATTTTCTTCCTCGAGTCGTGCGGGATCTGGCAGAATTCTGGTTACATTTTCGCCGGTTTGGAGTTTCGTAGAGGTGGCCGAAAGTGACTAACGGATGGATTGCTGCCATTGATAGCTTGTTTTAAGGCTGCAAGGGGAATTTGGGCGCTTGTAGCGGGTCGCAATGTTCCGTGGGGAGCAATTTGCCGAGAAACTGGGTGGATTTGAGGAACCGGTGGGGGATCAGGTGAATCTAAAATTGACCGTTGACACCGCTCCGATAATAATCGTTGAATGGGTGGTATCGATGCGTGCTTATCTTTGCGCGTCGATGCTGCTGATCGAATCCTTTGGAGTGTAGGCCTTCGGGGGACGAACCCTTTCAATCGAGCAAGACTTTTCTAATTGGTATTGGTGAAATGACCGAAGTCTCCTCTCGAGAAAGAATGCTTTCTCGACCGCACAGCACAAAGATGCCGTGTGGTTTAGGGGGTTTCGTTCTGGAGCAGGGTATCAAGCTTTCTTTTTGGTTGTGCCTACTTGTTGCCTTTTTAGGGATAACCTGTTGCTGTGGCTCGATGGCTCAGGCAGGTTGCCACGATTTCAGCGACGATTGGTATCGCTCCTACCATCACGGTTTCAACGGGCTTGAAAGATCACTATCTGCAACCACTCAGTCGATGACTCCCCAGGTCCAGTGGACTTACGAGGATGGTGAGTTTCGAGCGATCGATCGTCCATTGCCTCCTTTATGCCAAGGTCCTCAGTGCCGAAATACGCCCGCTGAAAAAATGGGGACGCTGGCACCGGTCGAGTATCAGCGAACCGTTTCATCGGCGATCCGATCTTCTGAAATCGCATTTGTTATGGTCGACTTGCAATCGCACGAGCGATTCTCTCAACCATCCAGTGATCGACTCACTGGTTTTCCTACCCTTCTCGATGAGCCTCCGCGGTAACACCTCGCTCGACGTTTGAGTGTTTGGTGTTTCTATTTTTTACGCGCGGAAGGTGTTTGTATGGATTCTTCAAAGGGCCAAGCTCCACGGAGAGCAGTTGGTGGTTTTACGTTGGTAGAGTTGTTGGTCGTGATTGCGATCATCGGTATCTTGGTTGGTTTGTTATTGCCCGCAGTACAGGCGGCTCGCGAAGCGGCGCGACGTATGCAGTGCGGTAACAACATTCGCCAAATCGGTTTGGCAATGCACAATTACGAGTCGGCTTGGAAGAAGTTTCCTCCAGGAAACTTGGTCGGCGTCACTTTCACTGGTATTTCAGTGCATGCTCGATTGCTTCCCTACATGGAGCAGGCCAATAGTTACACGTTGGTGAATTTTAACTTTGGTTACGATGCGCCTCAAAATGCTGCGGCACGTAACCAACAGATTTCTACGTTTCTCTGTCCATCCGATCAGCAAAGTGATTTGCCTGCACTTCTAGGTGGCAAAAACAATTATTACGCGAACAATGGGACGGGGATTTTGGCTGGTTCGAAACCATCAGATCCAGCCGATCCGAATTTCAGCCTGCCTGCTCCTAACGGTGTGTTCTTCCGAGAAAGCCGCATTGCTCCTCGCGACATCACCGATGGATTAACCTACACAGCAGCCTTTTCCGAAAAGTTGCTTGGAGATGGTAGCAACGGAGTTGCCAGCGTACGATCGGATACATTCCGACCTGGAACATTCCCTGCGACTGCAGATGCAGCCCTCGCAGATTGCAATGCGATCAATCCGTTGGATATCAGCAAACAAGGGTTCTCGAACGTAGGAGCTCCATGGTTGTGGGCCTACCACTCCACCACCATGTACTATCATGTTGCTCCTCCCAATGGTCGTTCGTGCATGTATCCTCCAGGTCGTATCATGACGACTGCAGGAAGTCGCCATCCAGGTGGCGTACAGATGTTGTTATGTGATGGTTCAGTGCAATTCGCGAGTGAAAACTTGGACCTAGCGATTTGGCGCGGTCTAGGCACTCGAGCTGGAAGCGAAGTGATTTCGGGTCTCTCCGAGTAATCGCTATGAGGGTTGCTGTTTTAGTCGAGGCAGAATCGTTTCTGCATTCGATGTCGATGGCGATTCCACCGCGAAAGTTCTTTCACTTCAACAAGTCTTCCGAAAGTTGCGCGACTCATGTTAAGCCGTAATTCTATTTGTTTATTGCTGTTATTAAGCTCGATCCTTTTGGTTGGATGCAAGCCACAGGTTGCTCCAACGGATCCTAATGTTGCGCAGCAGTCTTTAGAGACGATGTTGAAAGCCTGGAAGGATGGCGGGAAATCTGCCGACCTTAAAAGTGGCCAGCCTGAGATTATTGCGGTCGACGATGACTGGGAGTCGGGTGTCAAACTCAAGAGCTATCGCTCTGTGGGAACGCCATTCGACGATGGGAAAAATCTCCATTGCACCATCGAGTTGATCCTGGTGACTAAGGCTGGTCGAGAGTACAAACGCGAGATCGTTTACATCGTAGGAACAAGTCCTGTTATCACTATTTTTCGGCGGTAGTCTGATTGCTACCGCTGAATTCTCTCCACCACAAGATCAACACAAGGTTGTTTATGCAAAGAGATGAATTCGGAGTAAAGGCAATGCTGCTCACTGCAGGAAGAGCAGCACTAGCCGTCGTTTTGGGAAGCATCGTTTTTGAAAACATAGAATCGTCGGTGGTGATTCGTGCTGCTGAAGCAGTGTGGCTAGAGCCACCTTCCAACGAACCGAAAGTGATTCCACAGGACCGCGAGGAGCTGAAGAAGTCTCTAGATGAACTTAAAGGACGCAAGAGTCGACTCCCATTGCCTGAAGTTCCGCCAGGAACTGTTGGCAGCAATGGTAAAATCGTAGTTAACAACGGCCTAGCTCGACGAACCTATTTGCCGGAAGCGTGGTTCGCTGCCGATTTTGGTAATGATCCGGCGATGACGTTGACCTATGTCTACAAGACGCAGTGCTTTTGGGTTGTCTCGCGAGGAAACAATTGCCACTATTGCCTTGGGCATCAAGAACACAAGCTGCATGATGCGGGCCTGTCCGATCGTCAAATCGCTTTGCTCGATTACGATTGGAAGCAACTCGATCCGATGCTGCAAAAAGGTGTGCAGTTAGCAAAGCAGATGACGTTGTATCCACACTCGATAACCAGCAAAGATATCGAGGCGATGCGCCCCGAACTCACCGATCCGCAGATCATCGAATTGGTCTACACGATCGCTATGTTCAACAGCGTCAACCGTTGGACCGATGCCCTGGGTATTCCTCAAGATCAGCGTTTTCGCGATAAAGTCATCGACTTCTCTACGCCCATCGATGAGGAGTTCAAAGGAAAAGCAGGAGGCAAGGCAGCAGTTGCAAAAGATGAGAGGCCCCGAGTTTTACCAAGCTTCGCAGACGCGATGGAAGAATTGAATCTTGCATCGACGCGACAGCCACGAGTCGTTTTGCCAAGTGAAGCTGAAACACGCAAGTTGCTGAGTTTACCCGAAGAGCAAAAAACGGTTCAGGATTGGGAGCGAGCCTTCGCAACTTTCCCTGAAGTGGGACGAAAGCAACTCGATGGACTGAAGTCGATGGAGTCAGAGGGTCATTTAAGCCCGAAGATCAAAGCGATCATCGCTTGGACATCCGCAAGAAATAATCATGCCATCGCGACTCTCGCTATTGCCAAGAAACGTTTTGAAAAACTGGGACTCAGTGAGGCAGAGATGGCCGCGGTCGATCAAGGAAATAACTTGGAGCCGCAAGAAAAGTTGGTGGCTCTCTTCGCCGCTAAACTGACGGCTCTTCCTCAGATGATTACCGACCAGGACATCGAGCAACTGCGAGAGCATTTCACCGATCAGCAAACGGCTGAAATCGTTTACCTCATTGGTGCAGCCAATATGCTCGATCGCCTAACTGAAACTCTTGGCTTGAGGGCTCTTTAGTCATGCACTTGAACGCTCTGTTCACTAAGAGCGAAGAGAGCGTTCGAATACTTTCTCACGACTTCTGCTCGGGATATTTCCTGGAAGATATTTGCCCCGAGGCAGCCGCTTAGCAGTTTGCCGATCGAGAAGCGAAGCGTCGAAGCACGGTTTGAACTGCGATATGGGTAGCTTGACAAACGATCCATCCGGAAAAAGCGGCTCCGACCAAAAATGGTAGCTGGCTAGCAATCGATACCGCAGCATCAAGGTGATAGCTGGCAATCGCACAGCTGGCGATAGGAGCGACTAACGCGATACCGAGTCGGAATTGCCCCGAGCTTTTTGCGAGCAAAGTCCCCAGCGCCACCGCCAGCAGTAAACTTGGTAATGCTATCAAGCTATGAAGCATGCCATCGATCACGGTGAGCTGTTGGGGTACATGAGCCGTGAAGTCACTATGTCCTGGGTGGGCCAAAGCGATCTGTGGGAGAAGGGCGAGTGCGATAAGCATCAAAGTTAGAGCGGTGTGTTTCATGGATATGTTCTGGAGTTTGGTTTAAGAGTAATAGAGGCGCAAGGGGGTGCCGTTCGATCCCTTATTGGGTAGTTTTGGAGGTGCCCCAAAAACTTCAAATGTTGTCGTTATGCGTCAATGATACCAAAGTGCC
>JBEGUT010000253.1:0-6208 GCA_041178745.1 Planctomycetota bacterium
AGCCTGCAAAAACTACTCCAGCATCCACTCGGTCTACCGGCTGAAGAGTCTCTCAAATTGTTTCGAGCGTTTCCGAAATTAGAAGATGTGTCAACGCCCGATGAGTTGATCGAAGCCTTTATCGCATATGTCGAAAGCCGATTTCAGGGGGGCGAGCAGCCTCATGATGTATTGCGTCACCTCCAAGTTTTGAAAATGTCGCAAGCCCTCGTTACTCGCGAATCATTAAGTCTTCCCGGAGAATCGGTGCGATGAGCGAAGCGATTGTCTCAGGAAAAGATCGAAAGCGATTGCGAATCCAAGGAGTCCGCGACGGACAACCGCTGCTCGGTCCCCAAACCGTGCATTTCGATATCGCTAACGGCTGTAACGTGCGTTGTACCACGTGTTGGCATCATAGCCCCCTGCTTTTGCCACAGCATGTTCCCACGGCGGCCTGGAAGCGACAGCAGATGCCGCTGGAGACATTTCGAAAGATATTCGATGATTTGATCAGGCTGGGAGGACTCGCTCACATCATTCTGTCCGGTATGGGTGATCCATCCCTTCATCCGGATCTAGTTGAGATGGTCCATTACGCCCATCGCTTCGGGATCCAAGTGACCATTATCACAAATCTTTTGCAAGTGAAGCTCGATCAGTTGCTTGCCGATCGCGAAAAAATCGATGCTGGTATGCTCGATTTGCTGGTCTCGGTTTGTGGTGTCACCAGTGAAGTATGGAACGAGTTTCATGCAGCATCCAGCGGCTTTGATAAATTGCTAGGGCAGCTTGAGATTTTGAAAGTGAGCGGCTTTCGCCCTAAACATGTGCAAGTGATTAACGCATACAACTACCATCAACTGGAAGAGATGGTACGGTTCGCATTGAAATATCCTGCTAAGCGAATCAATTTTAAATTCGCATCGTTGGCGAAAGGAACTGAGGCGTGCGCGCTTTCGGCCACTCAAAAGCGACAGTTGCTGGAGGACTATATTCCACGCGCGCGAGCGATTGCGGAGTTCAATGGTATCGCGACTGATTTGGCTGAGTTTGCTACGCAGATTGATCCCGACTCGCACCGCACCTCGCCCATCGAGCAGGTTGGTTGTTACATGGGGACTGTCTACTGCCGTATTACAGTTGATCTGGAATTGCTCTACTGCTGCAACACCGATGTTTCCGTGGGCTTCATCACTCCTGAGAAATCTTTCCACGATTTGTGGACCGGCCCCGAGTATCGTGATCTGCGTGATCGCATCGGTGGTGGAGACTTCTTTCCATCGTGTCAGCAGTGTGGCAAGTACAAGCAGAATGTGAAGTGGGCCATTAAACTTGGCAAGATCAGCAAAGCAGAGGATATCCTGAAGCTCTCAGCGAATCCGTGCAGCGGAGGGAGTGAAGAATGAACGTCGCTCGATCGCTGGTGAAATGGTTGTCCTTTTCTGCGCAAAGCGAAGAAGTGAAACGCAGAAAGGGTATGCAGCCCACGGTCGAGTGGCAGGTCAATGGACATTGCAATTTCGATTGCGTTTACTGTATCCAGTCGCGTAAAAGTCGCGTAGGGACACCCGATGCAGAAACGATCACGGCCATCGTAGGAGGACTGGCCAAGTTGCCTGGCACATGGGAAATCAAGATGTCCGGTGGCGAAGTATTTGCCTTCAAGGGATTCATCGAACAAGTGATTCCCGAATTGGTCCAACGCACTCCACATCACCTTTCGGTACTCACGAATTTTTCCGCTCCGATTCATATTTTGAAACGCTTCAGCGAGTTAACGGGCGATCGTTTGCGGGTGACCAGCGCGAGCTTGCATCCCGATACGGCGGATGTTGATGAGTTTGTTGCTAAGGCGATCGAGTATCGCGAGAGCCGGTCCAAGCATAACCCGCATAGTAGCTTCGTTATCAATGTGGTCTTGGTACCGGGCAAAGTATCAAACCATTTCAAATATCGAGAGATTCTTACTGAGGCAGGGTTTCGGTACTTTCCACAACTCATGAAAATTCGCGGCGGCGTTTATCCCTACAACGACAATGAAAAAGCAATGATCGAACAGATCACCGGTGGCAGCCATGATCCGATGGTCGTCAATCGTGCGCCAAGCTACCAAGGAATGTATTGCGAAGCGGGCAAGTGGTACTTTATCGTCGATCAAAAAGGGGAAGCGTATACATGCCGCACAGGCAAGAAGTATGCGAAGCTCGATAGCCAATACGAGATAGATGTCGAAGATGATCCGGAAGAAGAACAAGACGAGTATAAGTCACAAGGGAGACTGGGTAGTTTTGTTCGCGGCGATTTTCAGTTGTTCGCGCGCGGCGGGAAATGTCCTTATCCGATCTGCCCTTGCACGGTACCTGTGAATCGCGGCATCGTGCATGTGCCTGCCGACTGGAAAAGTGTCAAGGAAGAGGATGTTGACGCATGAGCGAGCCGTCGATCAACATCGATCAGTGGATTGGTCGCCAAGCAGCATTGCGGGAGAGCGGTGCGACGGAATGGGATCTACTTGGTCGCAAGATACGAGGCATCATCAGCTGGAACATGAACGACTCGTGCAATTATCGTTGCTCGTATTGCACGCAGCGCAATATGGCCGATCGACGGGGCGTTTTGGAAGGAGAACGATTTCAGAAAGCTCTCGATACGTTCGCCGCTTTGCCTGGCTCGTGGGAGATCAAACTCAGTGGTGGCGAGCCGTTTCGGCAACCGGAACTGACCGAGATTACTCGGCAATTGGTCGCGCAGGGGCACTGTATTTCGGTTCAAACCAACTTTTCTGCTCCTGAAGATCGCATAAAAAGTTTTCTCGAGTCGACTCGGGGCGCCTTAAATCTCTTTTCAGCGAGCCTACATCTTGAGTACGCTTCGGCTGAGGATTTTCTTGCTCGTTACGAGTGGGTTCGGCCCTATGAGGAATTGGGGGTGCGCTTTCATGTGACCAGCGTCGCGGTTCCGCAGCGTTTGATGCAATTACGTGATGAAATCGCTCCGCTGTTTCGAGAGCATGGAATCGTCTTCAAAGTGCAACCGGAAAAGGTGGATGGTTACGTGAGGGAATACACGCCCGAGGAACGTGAGATCTTGTTACAATTAGGTGGACATAATCATACAGGAAAGATCGAAAATAATTTTCAGGGAAGATTCTGCCGTGCGGGAGCGAATTACTTGGTAGTGAAATCGACCGGTAAGGCGTACCGCTGTTATCCTGCGAGTCGTTTGGGTGGCAAGTTTGCGGAGCGAGGATCGTTGGCCGATGGCTTTCAATTGCTCGATGGTCCCGCGATTTGTCCCTACACCTATTGCAATTGTACGGTTCCGATTCAGCGTGGCATGATCGAAGGTCACTTGCCGGTCGTCGACGAAAAAGGTTCTTTGAATCTAGAGGAGTAAGCAGTGTTTGTGTCTTATCAAACTGTTCGTAATACGATCATGGCAGTTGGTTTTTTGTTCCTGTCGTACCTGGTCTATTTATGGTACAGCACCGATCGGGTCGAGCCGCGTTTGGCTCAGTTTGATAACCAAGCAGTGAGCCCAGTGCCTCCGATGCTGGACGCTACGGCCGATGGTATTTCGATGGGGACTGAGGGGAATGGAGTGATTGTGAAGCCGCTGCTCAATAGCGGTGATTCATCCGGTTCTCCGGCCGTTTCAAGCGGCGACACGGCGAGTGATAAGAACACTTCTTCCAACGTGAATGCTTTAGTTGCGCCGCCTGCGAATCAAGCCGCAAGCCAGGTGAAGAACTCGAGCGAGAATGGAACGCTGCTCGCATCGGCGATGAAGATTGCGACTTCGGCATCCAAGCCTGGCGCTGGCAAAGATGTCTTAGGAGCCAGTTCACCTTGGAAGTTGAATTTGTACGATGACAATGCCGATGGTCAGTGGGATCGGGGAAAGCTCGACTTTAATCGCGATGATGTCGACGATGAGAAGTGGAATTTCAAGGAAGGACGTTGGGAGAAAGAAGGTGGCCATGAAATCTGGAATGGAACTGCTTGGCAAGCCAGCGACGCTCCGGTGGCCACGGTGGCAAGCACAACGACAACCGCACCGGCCAAGCCAGCGGCCTCTGCAGCTACAGCCGCTCCAGCGGCCGATGAAGCGTTGACCAATTATCGTGCGGCGATGAAGATCGCGACAGCTAAGGCGGTCAAAGGGAAAGGGAAGGATGTTTTGGGGGCCAAGAGCAAGTGGAAGCTGAACCTTTATGACGACAATAACGATGGCCAGTGGGATCGTGGCAAGCTGGATACCAATCGTGATGAAGTCGATGATGAGAAATGGAATTTTAAGCAGGGACGTTGGGAGAAGGATGGTGGTGCGAAGATTTGGAATGGCGAGAATTGGGTTTCGCCGTAAAGCTTTTCGCGCATATCTTTCGATGATTGGAAAGTGAATGCAGCGCCGTGGTTGTCACGGCGCTGTTGTAATTTGGCTCGGAGGCGAAGCGATCGGGTCGCTTTTTAGGTAAACGGAAACATCGGTCTTGGCGGGCCGATGGATGGATTGAAGATTGTCATGGATACGATGAGCGGCGGCTCCACATTCGATGATTATTGGTTGCGCGTGCCTGAGAGGCAGCGTCAGGCTTTCTTGTTGCGCACAGCGGAGCTGTTGCATCGCTATGGAACTCCCTCGCACCGCTTGGAGCGAGTGATGGTGGAGTTTTCCGAGACGCTCAGTACACCGGGCGTTTATCTTTATACGCCGACCGCTTTATTGGTTTCTTTTGGCAAAGGGGACCAAGAACGCACCTATTTGCGCCGCGTCGATGCGGGGGAAGTGGAAGCGAGTAAGCTGGGTCAGTTTGATGAGATCTTGGAGAATGTCGAGGCGCGGCAGTTGGATTTGGCGACGGCGCTGGCACGGATGGAAGCGGTCGCAGCGGCGCCGCCTCCCTTTGGAGTCATTGCGACGGCGGTAGCTTGCAGTATTGCGTGCGGCGCGGTGGCGGTATTTTTTGGAGCAGGTGGTGTTGAGGTTTTAGTGGCACTGGCGATTGGATTGGTGTTAGCGTTTTTGGAGCCGATCTTTGCGCGGTTTGGAGGTGAGAGTGGATTGTTTCCGCCGGTTGCTGGATTTTTAGCGGCGGGGGTTTCGTTATCGATCGCACATTGGGTCAGCCCGCTGGATGATCGTTTGGCAACATTGGCCTCGGTGGTGGTATTGTTGCCTGGATTGCAATTGACCGTAGCGTTGACGGAACTGGCGATGGGGCATTTATCGGCGGGAGTAGCGCGAACCGCTGGCGCGATCGCCAAATTGTTGACGTTGGTAGTTGGGGTGGCGCTGGCGTGGCGATTGATGGGTAGTTGGCGTGATTTGCCGGCGGAGACATTGTGGCCGTTGCCATGGTGGACTTTTGGATTGGCGGTGATCGCAGCTCCAGCGGCCTTTGCGGTATTGTTTCGAGCTAGGACGAATCAGTGGCCGGTGATCTTTGCGGTGAGCATCCTGGGGTTTGGTGCTTCGTTTTTTGGCGCGAAGGTAGCCGGTGGCGAGTTTGGATCCTTTTTGGGCGCGTTCGCGGTGGGGTGCGGCTCGAATTTATATGCGCGAATCTACAATCGTCCGGCGCTGATCCCACTTAATCCTGGGATGTTGATTTTGGTACCCGGCTCGTTGGGTTATCGCAGTTTCACGGCGCTGGTAGATCGCGAGACGGTAGCGGGCGTGGACTTTGCCTTTAGTATGTTGATCACAGCGATGGCCTTAGTCGGCGGCCTCCTCGCCTCCACCGCCGCCCTCTCACCTCGACGTAATCTGTAACAGCGTCGATTTCTGTTCGAGTCACTGATTGTTCCTCAAAGACAGATAGCTTTATTTGTCCTTGTTCTTTTCTTCTTCCGCGTTTTGCTTTTCTTCGTCAAAGCGGAGGTCGGGGAGAGTGAGGTTGGTGGGGCCGGTGTAAGGAGTGGCGGGTTGGAGGGGAAGTTCGAGGAACAGTTCACCAGGTTTTAAAGTTCCTGCTTTCATTTGCTTGCCTGCTGCGAGTGTGTCGTCAGGACATTGATCGATGCGATGCATTTTGACGTTCTTCCATTCAGCGTCGATGTCTAGAAAAATGCCTCCATCCGGTACCACTCCACTCGCCATGATCTTATCGATCGGCAATCGTACCATCTGACCGCGAAACGGCCCCTGATTCGTCGACATGATTCCGACCATCACATCGCTCGCGTCTTTCTCCACGCAAATGTAACCGCAAAGATAGTCGTCG
>JBEGUT010000254.1:0-6191 GCA_041178745.1 Planctomycetota bacterium
AGTTGTCGGTGGCTACTACGAAGTAACCGTTTGGAATCCAGCCGATGGCGTATTAATGCGTCGGATTCCTAATTTGCCGCAGAGGATCCAGGTTCTGCGATGGCATCCGGATGGACAGCAGTTGGTAGTGGCTGGCGGTTCTCCTGGTCGCGTCGGTGAAGTTCGTTTTGTCGACTTTGCATCGGGTGAAGTAAAGCGAGTTTTACCGCGCATCAATGATGTTGTTCTCGATATTTGTTTTTCACCCGATGGGACTCGCCTAGCGATCGCAGGGGCTGATGGGATGATTCGAGTTTACGACGTATCAACTCCAGAAGACAAACCGCCGCAGTTGTTCTCCAGTCATTCGGATTGGGTTTATTCCGTTGCGTGGAATCAAGATGGTAAACGAATGGTTTCAGCAAGTCGCGATAAGACAGCCAAGCTCTACGATATGGAAAAGAACGAGTTGATGTTGACATATTCAGCTCACGGCAGTGCCGTTCGAGGTGTTGCGTTTAACCCTGCTGGAACAGAGGTTTATTCCGTTGGAGCTGATCAGAAAGTGCATCGCTGGAAAAGCGAAAGCGGCGAGAAGGTTGGCGAGTTTGGACTCGGGGGCGAGGCGTTACGAATTCAACGTCGCGGGCCCTTGTGTTTAGTTGCCGGAACCAACTCTCAAGTGCGAGTGTACGATATGGATAAATCGGCTGAATTAAAGCAGCTCGCTGGACATGGCGACTGGACGCTGTCGGCCGACTCCCATCCAACGGATTCGCGTGTCGTTGGTGGATCGCATTCTGGCGAAGTCATTGTGTGGAACAAAGACGACGGAAGTGTTGTGGCTCGCTGGATCGCGAAGCCTTAGTAATCGGTTTGATTTTCCAATTGCGAATGCCGTTGCGCATTCATTTCAAGCGAATCTCAAATAGAGCGTTAGCTCTGGGTGTTATCAATACCTGCTTCTGAACAGACTTCGTCGCTTGATCCAACAGCGATCTTGGAGAGAAGCAGGTCATTGAGTCGTTCCGGTTGGTCGGTTCCGAGCCAGAGTTTTTGTTTGGCTAGTTGAATATGCACGCAGCGAAATCCCCAAATGTTCCAGACCCAGCCACCCCTGATCGAATAGTGGATTCCCCATCCATCAAGAAAAGAGGTTTTGGAAATTTCTGAGGAGATGATTTCACTATATTGAATCTGTTTTCTGAACAACGGTAGTGGTCCGAATCGAATCGATAGATAAGTACCATGATCTTCGACGGTCAGTTGGAAGAAACTGACCGTGAGAATCAGCATAAGAATTGCGATGCACAAGAAGAGCCAGGAGAGTGGCGGAGAATCGTTTCGCAAAATGAACGATAGAGTGAATTGCAGAATTGAAACGGCTAATAGCAACAGGTACCAGGGACCTTGTTGAGTGTGACGATAATGCGTGCTAATGTCCGTGTCCAAGCAAACCCTCGTGCGTTTAAAACAATTCCGTTAACGGCCTACCGGTTTCAAGTAAGTGGTACGGTCTTCCCTGAGCATCTTCGGCTTGTAAGTTATCGATATTCATCGCGTGGTAAACGGTCTTGGTGATATCAGCAGGAGTGACAGGATCAACAGCGGGATAGGCGCCAAGTCGATCGGTGGCACCGAAAGTTTGACCACCACGAATTCCGCCACCGGCCAGTAGGACGCTCATCGAATGAGTCCAATGATCGCGACCGTTCCCCCCTACTCCACCCGATCGTGGATCTCCGATTTTGGGTTGTCGCCCCATCTCGCTGGTGACCATCACCAAGGTTGAGTCTAGCAAATTCCTTGCTGCGAGATCTTCCAGCAGTGCGGAATAACCGCGATCGAATTCAGGTAAGAGAAAATCTTTTAGGCAATTGAAGTTGTTGCCATGTGTATCCCAACCACCTTCGCTCTTGCACTGGTCAGCGAACTTTTTATTTTCTTTCCAGAAGACGGTGATGAAAGGAACTTCCGCTTCGACAAGTCGACGAGCGAGCAATAGGCTCATGCCGTTGACGGTTTGTCCATAACGTTCACGTGTTGCCTCCGTTTCACTTGCGACATCAAACGCTTCGATAGTTTGCGAGGACATCAAAAGATCGAGAGTCCGTTTTTGGTGCTGACGCCACGAGCGAGGATCTGAGTATTTATCGAAGTGTCGTCGGGCAGTATCGAGCGAATGCAACAAGCTTTGACGATCTTGAATTCTAGCGGCGGTAATATCACCTTCGAGCTTCAACGATGGGGCTTGAAATTTAAGTGGTTCATCAAGACTGCCGTTGATGTAGAACGGATCGTGTTCGATACCGAGTTTAGCTGCAAATTGTCCAGGGCGCGTGTAAGGAAGTTCGCTTGGCTTGTGCGGCAGCGTGATCGCATTGGGTAGTTGTGGATGAGGATTTCTGCGTGAAGCTATCACGGAACCAAAAAATGGCCAGTCGTCGGCATAGGGGCGACGGTCGTTGCCTAAAGAGAGAAATGTGGGATCGGGAACATGGCCCGTTAATTGGTAATAGTAACCTGCATGGTGATCGTTTGTGCTGACGCTATTACCGACCGAGCGGACGATAGCGAGGTGATGTGCTTGCTTGGCCGTTAATGGGAGATGCTCACAGAGTTCGATACCGCTGGCCGAGGTTGTGATGGGTTGAAAGGGACCGCGGTATTCGGTGGGAGCATTGGGTTTCATATCCCAGGTATCGATATGGGATGCACCACCACAAAGGAAAAACAAAATGGTCGATTTTGCTTTGCCTCCTTTGGTACCATTGGTTTTTACATCGCCGCTATTTTTTTCTTGACTGTGTAAAGAGTTAGCGTGATTCAAGGAAAGGCCTGCAAAGCAGGCGGTGGAGGCGACCAGAAAAGTGCGTCGATCGGACCTGCGGTAGCTCAGCGGTAGATGGTCCATCGTAAAGTCCATATGAAAAAGAACGGTTACAAGAGAGTTGGTGCGATGGGGTGTCCCTTGCTGATCACAAGAGGGCGGCCGAATTTGTCAACGAGCTCTGTTTCTGGTGTGTAGCCTAGGCAATGAAAGATGGTTGCGGTGAGATCTTGTGGTTCGACACGACCTTCAAGCGGATATGCACCTTGGGAATCCGACTGACCATAGACGACACCACCCTTGCAGCCTCCGCCGGCCAATGCTGCCGAGAAAACATGGCCCCAATGATCGCGGCCGCCTGCGCCATTGATCTTCGGTGATCGCCCGAATTCACCCATCCAAACGACGAGTGTTTCATCTAGCATGCCTCGTTGTTGCAGGTCTTCCAGCAAGGCGGAGTAGGCTTGATCCATGGGAGGCATTAAGGCTTCTTTGAGTCGCTGACTATTTCTTTGATGGGTATCCCAAGCCGGGGAGGACGTATCATCGTTTTCCCAACGAGTCCAATTTACTTGAACCAACGATACGCCTGACTCCACTAATCTTCTTGCCAGCAGTACGCTCTGTCCAAAACGATTGCGACCATAGCGATCTCGCATCGCATCGGTTTCTGAGTCGATGGCAAAAGCTTTTTTGGATTCATCGCTTTGAAGCAGTGATAAGGCTTTCTTTTGAAGCTGAGACCAGCGTTGTACTTCACCGGTCTTTTGAGCTTGTTCGAGTTGGCGATTCATTTGGTCGAGCAAGCCTCGACGACCTTGAAATCTTTGCGTAGAGATGTCCGCTTGAAGAGAGATATCACCGACGTGAAAATCTTTTTTGTTGGGATCGCATAGGAGCAGCCAAGGATCGGCTTGATCTCCTAACCAACCAGCGTCTTGCCCGGGCCAGGGAATGCGTCCTGTGTTCCAAATGTCTTCGGGTAAACGCACGGCACCCGGTAAGCTGGTGCGATCTCCCCTGAGGTGCCGTACGACGGAGGCGGTGCATGGCCAGTCGTTAGGTGCACCAGGCAATGCGTTTTCGGAGTTCTTAGGCGAATGAGGGTAACCGGTCAGCATCCAGTAACCGCTTGAGGAGTGAGCATTGTCGTCGGTCGACATGGCTCGCAGAACGGAAATATGTTCCGTCAGTTTGGCGGTCAGGGGCATCAAAGAGCCGACGTGAAGACCTGGGGTTGCCGAGGGGATGCTGCCTAATTCTCCGCGGACTTCTGCTGGGGCATTAGGTTTGGGATCCCATGTCTCGTGTTGGGGTGGCCCACCGAGCATGAACAAGATGATGCACGATTTCGCTTTTCCGAAAGATGACTTGAGGGATTCATCGACCGGTTGCGTGCTGGCCCGTGCCCTTCCTGCCCATAACTGCGGTAGCGAAAGTCCGCAGCTCCCAAGTCCACCTATGCGAATCCATTGCCTTCGATCGAGGCGATCGCAGAGGTGAACTCGTTGACCGTGAAAAGAGAGCATCGTGAATCTCGTGGGAGAGGTAGGAGGAAAGTAATGATCAGGCTGGAAAAATATCGCTAGAAGGAAGGTAAGGGAGTTGAAACGGGGTGTTGATGGTCGTTTTAACTATTTTTGGGGGGCGGTTGTGCAAAATCAGCGACAATGCTTTATTGTATCGAGTCTTTGGGGGTTATTTCTACTCTTTTTTCGTGGGGATAGAAAAGTGCGGAACCTGCTTTTCCCTTTGATTTTGATCCTGTTTGGCTCCTCGACCCCATTGTGCGGTGCCGAAGGGATGACACGCGAGCAAAAAGTCCGAGCCGACCAAGAACGGTTTGCTAAGGATCAGACCTGGATTTACAACGACTTTGACGCTGCACTTCAAGAGGCCAAGAAGTCAGGTAAACCGATACTCGCCGTCATGCGATGTCTTCCTTGCGAAGAATGCGTAAAGCTCGACGACGCTTTGCTCGATTCACATCCAAAAATCCAAGCGTTACGCGAAGACTTTGTATCGGTTCGAATCGTTTCCAATAACGGACTGGATCTGAATCGCTTTCGTATCGATACCGATCAATCCTTTTCTGCCCTGATGTTCAATTCCGATGGTAAGTTGCTTGGTCGATATGGTACAAGATCGCATCGCACGCAGTGGGAAGATGATGTTAGTGTGGATGGTTTAGCAGCCGCACTGCAAGGAGCCTTAGAGTTGCATCGAGCAGGAGAGAAAGTTGCCAGTTCTTTGGACGGTAAGCAGCCCAAGCCAATGGATTATCAAACCCCTGAGCAGTTGCCTGGTTTGAAAGGTAAATACTCTTCGAAGCTCGATTCAGGTCCAAATATCGTCAAAAGTTGTATTCATTGCCATCAAGTTGGTGAGGCGATTAGGGATGTTGCCTGGCAAAAGGCAGGTAAGCTGACGGAAGAAACATTATTCGTTTATCCTCATCCCAAAGTGGTTGGGTTGATAATCGATCCTCGCACCAGAACAACCGTACGTCGTGTAGTCGCGGGCTCAGCGGCTGCCAAAATGGGAGCCTTACCGGGCGATGAATTAGTGGAAATGGCTGGGCAACCGTTGATTTCCATGGCCGATATCCAGTGGGTGTTACAGGCTGTTCCCGCGACTGGCGGGGAAGTAAAAGCTAAGCTCAAGCGAAGAGGTGAACTGGTAGAGACTGCACTGGTCCTTCAGCCGGGTTGGCGATCGCAAGATGATATCTCTTGGCGAGCCAGCACTTGGGAGCTACGCCGAAGAGTGTTAGGTGGTATGCTTCTGAAAAATCCAGAACAAGGGGCCGATAAGCAGAAGGTTTTGGAAGTGGGGCATGTTGGTCAATATGCTCCGCACGATCGAGCGCGACAGGCTGGGATAAAGACGGGCGATCGAATTATCAGCATAGGTGACCGTACCGACTTGACTCGAGAAACCGATGTCATCTGGCATCTCCTGCAGTCTTTTGGAGATGGTAAGCCGTACGTCGTCCAAGTGAGCCGAGGTGGAGATATCTTAAAGATGCAACTGACTGTGCAGTAATGAGGTACTGGGTATACTGAGCAGATTGCTAGACGGTGGTAGGCGCGAAGACCATTATCGAAACGGTGATGGTGATGTTTCAGTGTAGGAAAGAAAAAGCGACGATCTGGGATCGTTACTTTTATTGTTGCAGGTGACCTGCGATTGATGAGAAGGATCGACAGCGTAATGACGGCGGGAAGTGACAAGAAGGCGGGAGCTGCCAAATCCGGTTTTCATTCTTATCCATTTTGGGCGCCCAAATTCTGGCATGGAATGCGCGTTGGATTATGGTTACGGTTGCTCTTTGGTAACAAATTTACCGTCGCTCTTTCACGGTTCCCTGTAGCGATTGCGT
>JBEGUT010000255.1:0-6184 GCA_041178745.1 Planctomycetota bacterium
CAGCTGATGAAGAAGCTTTGTCTTCATGCGCCTTACCTTGCAAGCCCGTCGTGATTTCATCATTCATCGGCGAACGATCCGAAAGGAAAAGAGAATAAAAAATGACGAAAACGGGTCATGGGATGTCTGGGTAATTTCGATAATATGGGTACTAAGGGAGAATTGGATGTTCTCCCAGGTGGCTTGATTCGCTGGCCAGACTGACGGTGAGACGCAGTGGACGCCGCGAACAGGATTCAGACTTTTCATATAGGACTGGGCTTGGTCGACACCCTCAGCAGCTGATCGCGGTGGGCTTCACCGATTGATCTTCTGGGGATTCCTTCAGCTGCGTTAACAAGGCTTCGATCAAGCCCAGTCCACCTTTACCATAGCAGACTGGGCAAGAGCCTCAAACCAGCCCCACTTCGAGAGACCTCTTTTGCTCTCATCAATAAGCTGCTTACTTCAGCCCTACTCAAGGGACAGATGGTGTTGGCAAGGTCAGCAGAGCCGTCTGATCAACCTTCCAAACACGAAGCGTTCCGCGGCTTCCGCCAGCAAGTACTCTTTCGCCAGCTCGGTCGATAGCCACACCGAAAATGTAATCCGAATCGCAAGCATACGCATTCTGCTGTCCAGCGTCCGACGTATTGCGACGCGTAACCGGTTGGGTTGAGGCGGCCACCAGCATTTGATCCGCTTGAGCAACAAAAAGAGCTGCATTCAATTCAGCATCCCCCAAATCCAACGTTTTGGTTTGTTGTGCCGTAGCGACATTCCACAACTTGACCGTGGTATCCGCTGAAGCTGTAAGAAGTTGACGGCTATCCGAATTCCAACTTACCGAATTCACATGATGCGTATGGCCTTCCAAGGTCTTTTGAAATTCAAAGGATTCCGCGGACCAAATTTTCGCCATGCGATCAGCACCACCGGAGGCTAACATCTTTCCATCTGGTGAGAACGCTAACGCGACCACCATATCGCTATGTGCATCCTTCAGCGTCTTAGCAATCTGACCAGAAGCGACATCGAAGATATGGATCACACCGGAACGGCTCGGTTCGCCACTGCCAATCGCGATCTTGGTTCCATCGGGAGAAAAAGCGAGTGATATAATTCGATCGGGGAATAAAGTGGCGTCGGATGGCGATCCAATTTTAGCGACCATCTCCCATTGACCAGCTAGTCGCCAAATCTCAGCCCGTCCATTTGGAAATCCAATCCACCAGCGATCATCATTTAGATGACGCATCATATTGGCTTCTTTGAAAGTATCCTTGGCCAACGTGACCGTTTGATTGTTGGTATCCAACAGCGACAAACTTCCTTGGGTATCGACGACACTCTTCCAACCTTTACGCACTCGATCGTTACCTACAATCAAATTTTTAAAGGTCCCTGAATCGCGTTTTCCTTGGAATTCGGTCACCGCGGCTTGTGCTTGTTGTGCGGTTCCTTTCTGTTCATTCACAAACCCTTCCAGCGATGTAATTCTTGTCTTCAGCGAAGCGATGCGCTCGTCGGCGCGAGGTACTGCCTCCTTGGCAACCTGCAATGCACCTTCCGCTTTCTTTACCTTCTCTGCGATAGCCATATCATCCTTTTTCGCTTCCAATTCCTTCTTCGCTTCATCTAGCGCCGTTTGAGCTTTTGTAACCTCCCCTTCCAGGGTTTGCTTGTTGGTTTCTTCTCCTTTGAGTTCCTCCTGTGCAGCCTTCACATCAGCCTCAGCAGCCTGCACTCGCTTGTTAGCGATTTGCAATTGCCAATTTAATGAGGCAAGATTCCATTCCGCATAGGGACTATTTGGAATCGCATTGACATCTAAAGCGGGTTTCCAGTCTGGATACTGTGATGTAACTAGAGTCACCAATTCATTGGCGGCATCTGTTACCGCAATCGTGGCAACCGGTGCGGTGTCTTTGATGGCAACACGAGTCGCTGGGTCGGGATTCTGCTGGTAACGCTCGATATTTCCCCCACGCAACATCGCTACATCACCAGATCCCAAAACAAAAAGCTGTTCGGGAAGTGCTGGAGCTTTTCCGATTACTTTCAGTTCGCCAGATCCCAAGTGGTAGGTCAGAAGAACTTGATCATTTCGACAAAGTCCTAAAAGCGGTTCGGTTGGATGAATCTGAATCGAATGGATCGGCTGGGCAAGCAACAAAGCATCGGCCGAAACAGGAGCAGCTGTGTTCAAGTCGACAATCCGAATGCTCCCGTCATCTTGGCGAAATACTGCATGATTAGCTCCCACAAGCCACTTACCAGGACCGGGAACCTCGATCTTTAGCTCTTTTTCCTTTTCAGCATTTTTTCTCTTCCATAAACGAAAAGTTCGAAAGCCACCTGATGCGATGTAATTTCCATCAGACGACATCGCTAGTGCTTGAACAAAATCTAGATCTGTTGCTTTAATCGGAGCATTCGTTGTTGGATTCACCAATTGAGGATCGACTAGCCAGCCTTCCACTTCGCCTCCCGGAATACGCATCACGGCAACGCGATTTCCCCAAGCGACCGCCGCGCGACTACCATCGCTTTGCACCGTCAAGGCTTCAATGGGAAGCTTATCGCTCGGAAGATCGCGAAACTGCATAACAGCCGTTGTGGGCTCGACCCAGTTAGCCCCGCGATCTATCCAAGCAGCGAGCAGTGCGATCTCTTCGGGGGTAAGTGGCGTCGCGCCGACTTTGTTATCAACAGGCGGCATCGCCGGTTCCACGGTGCGGCTAGCTAATTGCCAAACCAAACTTTCTTGGTGTTTACCGGGCACCGTGAGATTCTTCCCATCATATTGGGCCAATAACTTCTCACGGGTTTCAAGGACAACATCTGACTCCGCTTCGCTAGCACTGTGGCAAGCAACACACTTGGCGCGAATGAGTGCAACCGCTTTGGCATCATCTGGATTTTCCTGCGCCGTACCAACGATTGGAATAATCCAGGTAACCATCAATGCCAACGTATGGATTTTTAACTTATCGATCATGGTGTGGGAACTTTCACTTCGAGCGTAAAACTATTGGTCCAAATCGCCACATCCTTGTTCTGTACCGCATTCGCTTTGTTGGCTTCCTCCAACTGTTTGTCTACCTCAGCGATACGAGTGTTAATTTCAGCCAGACGCGCATCGGCGGCAGCAATTTTGTCCTGTGCGGCAGCCGTAGTGGCCTCTTCTTTTTCCTTCTGAGCTGCTTGTTGCAATTGCACAAGCTTTTCTTTTTTCGCTGTAACACGAGTCACTAGGGCAGGATTCGGTTGATACGGAATCTGCAGGTCACCACGGAAGAAGAGGTTGTAGATGCCTTCTGATTTCTCAGCAGGAATCTTGACTGTCCAGCTTACTTCAGATGCATCGGGTGCCAAGACAATTTCCGGAGACATCCAAGGATCCGGTAGACCTTGCTGGCGAGCTTTCACTTCACCTGCAAAACCTCCCTCTCGAACCGCCTTGAATGCCATCTTCAATTCATCGCCCGGTTTCAAAACAATCCGCGCATTACCGCTCGCAGGATCACCTGAAACTTGATCGCTTCGCGCGGTGAGGGAAAGCCGCATCGGCTGGTCACAGACCGAAAGCAAGAGTTGACTAGTAGCTCTAAAATACGCGGGAGTCTGATTTCGATCTGGAGAGTCCCAGGTAATCATCAACGGCAATGCGGTTCGAGCCACCACCGCCTCACCCACTTTGCTTTCACCGATGATCTTAAGGCTTCCTAATGACGGCTGAGCTTCCAAGGATGCAGACAGCACGAGCCATCCATCATTACGACCCGCCGGAATAACAAGAGGGCCTGCCGTAACACCTGCAGGCAAATTTTCTACGCGACACACGATTTCACCATTAAACCCATCGCGTCTCTGTACAAGAATTTGCATGGGGAGACTTCCTCCTCGCACTAGATTGGGTGCAAACAGCGGTGATTGCTGATCCCCACCTTTCTTTAGTTGCTTCATCGCAGCGAACAGAGAGAAGTCGGGAATTCCAGCTCGAACACTGAGGTGATAATGAGGCTGGATACTTTGCAGCGAGCGATATTGATTTCTTAATCGAATAACGTAGGTACCATCTTCCGGAGCAGTAAATTCACCCGACGGATCATCGCTGAGAAAATCAAATTCCGCCTTGCGAGTACCTTCGCGATTAGCGGGATCGTCAATGGTTGCTAACCATGAGATCGGGGCCTCGGGGGTCGTGATTCGACCGATCGCAAGAATCGGATCGGCTGTGCGGCTAAGTCGCGTTGATACAACATCGAAATAGTACTTTGTTCCCTTGGTAGCGTTGAACTTGAAGAACAAGTCCTTCGCCTGAGGCGCAAACACACCAGACACCTCAGCAGGCACTTCAATCACCGTCGCGTCTGCGGGATTGGTGGAGGCTGTGACATCGGGGTAGGACTTTGCACTCGCGGGCGCCCAGCCAACAAGCGACGACAATCCTGTCGGGTTAACAATCTCCATCAATGGCACAGTCACCGATGACGGTCTTAACCATGGAATGCGAGGATGCATGAACCAGGAGATCGGTTCACCTGGAATTGCCAAGTTACCAGCAGATACTTCAACAGTCTCGGTAGCGGCATTGTTCGTCGCAGCAGGTTTACTCCCAATACCCTTCCACGCTACTTGCTCTCCACCTTTGACAATCGATGGCCGAATTTCGGAAACCGCTGTCCCTGGCTGAATTCGCAACCAGTAGAAACTGTTACCTCCACCTTCCAGCAAGAAGTCTCGGATCGCAACGAAGTAAGAGCCTTGTGCGGGCGCGGTGAATTGCAGACTTGGATCAACCGAATCATTTCCTCGACTCAAAGTCAAATCACGTCCTGCAGCATTCTGAATCGACAGCAACGGAGTTAAACGAGAATCGATCTGCTTTGCCCAGCATTCGACTTGAATCGTATCGCCCGCATTAAGATCGATCCGATAATAGTCGATGACTGCGGAATCACATCTCCCTGCGATAGCCTGCGGCATCGTAATCGAAGGTGCTGTCGCAATCGTGCTGTTGTTGCCTGGATCGTTTAGAACAGGCAACGATTCAACAACGAACCGTCTCGAATTGGAAATACCCAGGGCACTGACAACCCAAGCTTCATAGATACCAACCGGCTGCTCAGCCGGGATCTGCACGTCGAAACTTCCCCACTTTGGTTCAACAATCCCCGTCAAAGGATCTGCTGGATTTTGTTGTAACGATGCTTTGATATTCGGATCTGAAAACCGCAATTCTCGAACATCAACCAGGTCCGCACCACCCACAGACATCACAACCGGATTACCACGCTGCCCCCCTATAGGAGCAAGCGAATGCAACTGAGGGACTGGAAGCTGCGCTATTGCCTGAACAGCTAAAGCCATCCAAACAAACAGAGAGCAACCGATGTTTAAAAATCGGAAACGGTCGGGGATCAAGATGAGGACTCCAAGCAGTTCAGCAAGTTGGGCACTGAGATGCGGGATCCCGTTGCGATCCTACGCAATCAGGAGCCCGCGTTCAGGCTAGTGATTAAACAAGAATTCCTTGGTATTCATCAGGGTCCACGCCAAATCCTCAAAGGCGGCACGCAAATCAGGTTTACTTTGCAAATAGCGCAGCGAGATCTCCGCTTCGGAGGGTTCCGGCAGCCGTGAGAACGCCTTTAAATACAACGTCTTGATCGCTCCATTGAGATCTTCTTTGGATTTTTCAAGCTGGGCAACTAGACCGCTATCTGCTTTCAGTTTCTTCTGAACCTCATCTGAATTGATCAGATGCAAACATTGAGCCAAGTTGGCTTCACTACTTCGTTCGCATTCGCAAGCGCTGTTTCCTTCTGGGCGCCCAAAGACTGTGAGGAAGTACGAAGGAAATCCGTTATCCGGCAGCCGATTGGCCAAGGTTCCTGCTGGAAGGCCAGCGAACGCAGTTGCCTGTCCCGTGATTTGATCTACCGCATCCAAGGTCGCCTCGGCGGCTAGACGCTTTGGATAGTATCTTGAGAAACTTGTCTTATCATCGACGTTGTATTCGTTCGGGATAGCCGAAAGTTGATACGTCGAACTATTACACAACGTGGTGATTAGGTGTTTGAGATCGTAACCATGGGCTACGAAATCCGCCGCCAAAGCATCCAGCAGCTCCGGATGGCTCGCAGGGTTGGTCAAACGCATATCATCTTCTGGTTCCACCAAGCCACGTCCGAAGAAG
>JBEGUT010000256.1:0-6178 GCA_041178745.1 Planctomycetota bacterium
ACATTACAGGAAAATGTTTATGAACCCACACACTTCTGTCCGCGTGGCGATGAAATTGATTTTGCTTGTCGCTTTTTCCGCTAGCTCCCGAGGCGAGGATTGGCCACAGTTCCTAGGAAAACAGCGCAATGGCGTCTCCGCAGACAAGTCTTTGCTGAACGCATTTCCTGCCGCAGGACCGACCATTCGTTGGCGAGTTCCCGGCGGTGTCGGTATGTCTGCAGTCGTTATTCGAGAAGATAAAGCCGTCACCACCTGGAACGCGGAAGGCAAGCAACTTTTAGTAGCCCTCGATGCTGTTACTGGTAAATTCCAATGGAAAGCGGAACTAGGTGAGGCTTACGAGAACTCGATGGGCGATGGACCAAGAGCTACACCAACAATCGCTGAGCAAAATGTTTATGCGTATTCCGGTGAAGGTATTCTCGTCGCTGCTGATCTCAAAAGCGGTCAATTGCATTGGCGCAAAAATGTGATGGAGGAATTATCTGCCGAACCATCAGAATACGGCATGTCTTGCTCCCCTTTGGTGATCGGTGATCGTGTGATTGTGCATGCAGGCGGCTCAGATGCCGCTATCGCTGCATTTGCCGTAGCCGATGGCAAGCTACTCTGGAAATGCGGAAGTGGTCATGCAGGCTACTCATCGCCCACGACCATGGATATCTCAGGTACACAACAAATTGTTACCGTCAGCGGTACTGCAGTAATGGGGATCGATTCCGAAAATGGTAAACTACTTTGGAGCTATCCGTTCGAAACCGATTATGGTTGCAACACAGCTTCGCCTGTTTTGATTGACGGGAGTGTTTTTATTTCAGCTGGCGAGAACCACGGCTCCGTGCTTCTCGATGTGAAAAACAACAATGGTAAATTTACTGTCACCGAGCGATGGAAATCGCTTGATGCGAAAAGTGTCATGCGCAATGAATGGCAAACATCGATCGTGGTTGGCGACTACCTTTATGGCTACGATAACGTCGGAGCTGCCGGGCCGATCAGTCACTTCTCTTGCATCGAAGCGAAGACTGGCAAACCTGTATGGCAAAAGAGCCGCTTCGGTAAAGGCAACCTAGCTTACGCTGATGGCAAGTTTTGGTTGACAACCATTGAAGGCGAATTGGTGATCGCTCGCGCCGATCCAAAAGGATTTGAAGAACTTGGCCGAGTTCAACTGGTTGGCAAGAATAGGCAAACGATCTCCATTGCAAATGGCTATGGCTACCTGCGCGACGATAATGAAGTGGTCTGTGTTCAACTCAAGAATTAATCCATAGCCACTGGTTGTCCATTAAACTGGGATGCACCATCGGTAGCACGTATCACAGTAGCTGACGTTGTCCATGCGAGGCAAAGACCGTTCGGGAACAAGATGCAACAATGCTTAATTTAGCATGCGTTATTTCATCAAATTTATTACAGCCTATCCCCTCCCCTGCCGACAAGTGAAGAAGAGTCTTCTCTTTCCTTTTCGCGATACAAGGTGTTGGCACTATGTCGTATCGCACCTTCGCCAGATTGTCTTCCCTAGTTTTGATTCTGCAGTTAGTCGGATCTTCCTATATCTTCGGGCAAGATCCATGCGGCAAATCACTCTTTACCTGGAACAACGGTCTGGCTCCACAAGGTGGTTCGCCATCTCTTGATGAGCCACTGGCTAGCGATCGACCGGACTTCACAGAAGCCTCATCGACCGTCGGAAAAGGGGTTCGGCAATTGGAAATGGGCTACACCTATTTCGACGATCACACCGATGGTCAGAAAACTCGCTCACACTCTTATCCGGAATTTCTCTATCGACAGGGAGTTTGCCAAGATTGGTTGGAGCTGCGCGTCGGCTGGAGTTACAACTCGGAAACTCGAACGCTCAGTGGCGTATCTGGTACCTCGCATTCCACCGATGGGCTTTACTTGGGAACAAAACTCGCACTGACTTTGCAACAAGGCTATCTCCCGGAAATGGCTATCGTTCCTCAAATGACGGTTCCGTTGGGAGGCGAATTCTCACCTGATCAAGTTCTTCCTGGCGTCAACTGGCTCTATGGCTGGGACGTCAACGATTTTCTATCCCTTGGTGCCAGCACTCAATACAATCTATCGCCGGATGAAGTGACGTCTCGAATTCATGGTCAATTCGCCCAATCCGTGACACTGGGCCAATCCTGGACAGACAAAGTAGGCTCCTACACAGAATGGTTCATGTTCTCGCCAGTAGGAGCAGAGACCGAAGTTGCCGAATACTACCTCGACGGCGGAGTTATCTATCGGTGGAACAACAACATGCAATCCGACATCCGCGTGGGTATGGGGCTAAGCGATTCAGCAACTGATTTCTTCAGCGGCATCGGACACGTGGTCCGCTTCTAACAGACGCGATTTCTATTAACACAACGTCAAAAAACACTCATAACAAGAAGCATTGCCCTGCTGAGGTAAGGAGTCTCAACCAGGGCACTTCGGATAAAACTTTTAAGCAATCATCGAATCGGCGTTTGCTCAAGATCATTCACACTAAAGTTAACGTCATCTCAAGAACTTGATTTCTAGTTCGTTTTTTTACCCCCTCGAACAAATTCCTCACGCGTGAGAATGCCGTCACTATTAGTGTCGAATTTCTTAAATCGTTGTGTCGCCATTTCAGTATCTGACTGCTTGGTCAGATACTGCTCGAGCGTGAGTTCCGACTTACCAGGATACAGCCGATCGAAACGCGAGTTTCTATCTTCATCCCCGGGTGGTACAGTAGCGTTCTTCGGATTGGCATCCTTCTTCTTAGGAACAAAGGCAGAGGAGCCGACAGGTGGTAGATATTTTGCCAGCCTCGAAACGACTGACGCATTTTCTGGCTTAGATGAAACATTTATCGTTTCGTGTGGATCATTGATTTCGTCGTAAAGTTCCGTTGCTATAATTCTCTCACCATTGCGTTCGCGCCAAAATGTGCAACGCCACTTTGTATCGCGGATGCTGTATCCCATCACCGGAATACCATCCGCATCGCGTGGATACTGGCTTATGGCGACATCCGTTGCTGGAGCATCGGGGTCTTGAATGAAACGAGAAAGACTCGCTCCATCGATGTTTTTCGGAGAAGGTAATTGGCAAAGCTCCGCGAGAGTGGGATACACATCAATAAATTCAACAGGTGCAGTACATTTTTTACCCGTCGTGCTGGCTCCCGGCATACTGATCAGCAGAGGTGCTCGGGTCGCAATCTCAAAATTCGTATGCTTATGCCACAATCCATGATCGCCTAACTGCCAGCCATGATCACCCCATAAAACGATAATCGTATTATCCAACTCGCCGGCACGAGCCAACGCATCCAATAACTTGCCTATCTGTGCGTCGGTGTAACTGATGCACGCATAGTAACCATGCCGAAGCGTCTTAGCAAAATCGGCCGGGATCGGATTTTCCTTCGGTACCCCCGCATAGTTATGAACCTCTCCATTGACGTGGCCTACGAATGATGGCGCTCCGTCGGGTAGATGATCGATTGCTGGAAGGGGAATCTGATCAGGGTCATACAGGTCCCAATATTTCTTAGGGGCAACAAATGGAAGATGGGGTTTGATAAATCCGACAGCCAAGAAAAATGGCGTATCTTTCGTCGAGAGGTCTTGGATTCGTTTCACTGCCTCCGCAGCCACCGCACCATCTGGTAGCTGCTCCTCTGTCTTCGGACTTACCTCGAAAGCCGGGCCTTTCTTCTCTGTACTACCTTCTTTGATCGTTACAAGTTTTATTTGATCCGAGTATTCACTGACACTTACCTCGTGAGCTGTAGTAACTCGCTTGGTCCAATCGTTGATGTCGTTGTCGACACTTCTACCCCGAGGATACCAATGAGGCTCATTCCATGACCGACCATCTTCATAGCCACCATGATAGATTTTCCCCAAAGCGGCACAGTGATAACCATTCGCCTTAAAATGTTCTGGCAATGTGATCGCATCAGGAACCGCCGCGCGGAAGTGTGTCTGTAAATCCCAAACCTTAGTCACGTCCGGCCGCAATCCTGTCATGATCGCCGTTCTTGAAGGGCTACATACAGCCTGCTGACAATAGGCCCTATCAAACACAATCCCTCGCGCTGCAATTCGATCGATATTGGGTGTCTTGACTAACTTGTTACCGTAACAACCAATCTCGGGCCGTAGGTCGTCTACAGCGATGAACAAGACATTGGGTCGCTTCACAACCGGCTGCCGTTCCTCGGCGTACGAATAGGTAAATGGCAACAATACCAAAAACACCAGGGCGACAACTGCGCATCTCATAAAAAAACACATTCCCTGAAAATCAAATGAAACCTCTACACATCCACTTTAGTGTATAGAAAGAAATCTTAAGCTCAATTCAATCATGGAAAATCATGCCATCGACCTCGCGTCGACACAAACGGCATCTCCCAATGGTCGCCTTAGAAAATAGGAAAGCCAAGCGAAGAAACGCATGCAGCATCTGGCACAGAGGTCCGCTCGATCCACAGCAACGGAAAGGAAAATCTGCTAGTGCACAGAATCCGAACCGTGTTCCCGGCAGCAACTTCTCGACCTTAGGCTAAGAAACCGCGACGCGAGCTATCCCGCGTCTCACAAAGTCAGAAAGAGCCAACCTAAAAATCTGCTACTTGAAAACCGACGATTCCTGTCAATCTCGGATGTTTATCGATGACCAACGTGCAAGCCAGACTATTCCATCGCATCGCCGAATTCACGTTAAAATGCGCCGCCTCATTCGTTGACTAGCTGGATTAATAACACAGTTTCTCGCCAATGCTGCCGCTAGGAGTGCCTCCAAGCCAGCGTCTCTTAATTCGTTTCGCGGGGATTTAACTCAAATTGCCGTCACAAGCTTTGCCGCTCTAACAGAAACCGGAACAAAACCGCTTTGGCAGCATGAACTGAGCCCCTGGGGCCTCGCGTCGATCGATCACTGAGCTTTACCGGAAATTATTTATTTGCTTTTTTTATGAAACGCTTGCAAAAACCCCTCTAATAGAAGATCTTATTCTCCCGGAGTGGTGGGTTGAGTGTAGGGTTCATCCTGCGATCGCATTCTCTAGGGAATCCGCGATCTATTCCGTAATCGAGGTTACCAATGACTGTTACAAGGCTGTCAAAGCTACGTGGGTTTACGTTAGTTGAATTATTGGTTGTGATCGCCATCATCGGCGTGTTAGTAGGACTCTTGCTGCCGGCAGTGCAATCGGCCCGCGAAGCGGCTCGACGAATGCAGTGCTCCAATAATCTAAAACAAATTGGCCTCGCTCTGCACAACTACGAAAGTGCTTACAAAACTTTTCCAACTGGGAATATCGTCCGCATCAATGGAACCGCATTATTCGGTGATGGCTGGACATGGCATGCGCGAATCTTGCCATACATTGAGCAAAGTAACTTGTACAACCGAGTTAGTCGCGTGATGGGAACAGACCGCGGAACGAGTACATCCGCCGAACAGTTACTTGCTGGAAGAGACACGCGAATACCAACCTTTCAGTGCCCTTCTCATCCAGATGGTATCGCCAACCCATCCAAGGGTGGCTACCAACTCAGCACCTACAATGGCGTCTGCGGTACCACGACCTTCAATAATGATCAACTCGACGAACCAACTGACATCGGTTATCGCGCTAACGGAATGTTTTTCATGAACAGTCGCACCCGCTTTGCGGACGTCAGTGACGGTACCTCTAACACATTTTTTGTAGCGGAAGTTCAAGATGAACTTGCCGGCTCCCCCAACGCACGCCGCATGCCGGGAAGCGATCGCAAATACAACTTTGCCAGTGGCAGCGATGGAAATCCACCTGAAGATATCTCGGAGTATCTGATCGGTATGGAAACGGATGATCCGATCAACGCAAACACTCGAGATGCCAACGGTCACTACAACAATGACGGCGAATACGCCGGCAGCTATCACTCCGGTGGAGCCCAATTCCTCATGGTGGACGGCTCAGTGAAATTTGTCTCTGAGAACATCACCATGAGCATCTATCGTGCTCAGGCAACCAGGGCCAACCGCGAAGTCTTCTCCCAGGCTGATTAATCGCGGGTTCTGCTCATCAAGATTTCTCTCTGTACGTATTGGAGACTGTATGTTGGGGCGTGGATACCTTTTTGCACTTTCGCTCGTTGTCTTGCTAGTGTTCAGCGCGGGCTGTGGG
>JBEGUT010000257.1:0-6164 GCA_041178745.1 Planctomycetota bacterium
CTGGCAAACCACGGAAGAAGAAGTGGATCGCGCCGCCGAAATGATTGCCGGTGCCGTCGACGCCTTGCATGCCTAAAAGGCAATAGGGCATCAATATCTCGGATCTGAAACGATCGATCATTTAAGATCCCCCGACCAGAAGATACCCTTCATGCTCCGAAGAGGTAAGCAATGGATATGATCCTGGTTGGGCTTGTCGTTCATTGGGCAGCATTTAACCAGCCTCCATCACCATCTCGTAATGCTGGCAATCAAGTCGGTATATTTCGCATAAATCCTACAGTTTAACACGATTGTTTCCGATAGATTTTGATGGTCGAGTTCCTGAATCGCGCCCGTTTCGTTACCGAGCAGTAGCGTTCTGCGCCATGAGTGGGTGAAGGAACGGCGTCCTGGATAGCAGAGATTTGTCAATTCAAACGGATTGCCAAACTCTTCAAGGCAGGTCTCAGATGCGATTTTGCATGGAAAAGTCAGGCTAATCACTCAGTCCTTGAGAGCCTGTTCGCCTATCAAAGGTGGCTTTGCGATAAGCGTTGAAGTGATTTGAACAAAAGGATTGCCATGAGATTCAACGTAAGCCCTTTGTTGCTTTGTAGCTCGATGATAGCCATTTTTTGGCCGGGCTCTCCAATTTTTGCCCAGGAGTCGAATCGTTTGCGTTCGGCAAAGCCTGTGGCGGAGATTCCGGGGCCTACGGCACCGAATGTAGGTGATATCAGTGTTCCCGATGTTCAGACTACTGGATCGGCCCTGCATGGCATAAGAGAGAATAACAGAGTTTTTATGACTGGCTCTTGGGACATTCGGCCTCAGAGCTATCTGCTTTTGGCTCGACCTGCAAAATCCGAGCATGACAAAGAGCGGATGCCAGCGGTTCCACCCAATCTGCATGAATTACCGGTACAGCCCTATGCTTACGGGTGGTTTGGGGCAAAGATGGATCGCCATCCCCGAAGAAGCTTTGGGGTTCGAAAATCCTATACGCAGTGGTCTTTCGAATAGGGGCAGGCGAAATGCCTCTGGTTGAAACAGGTGTGAGTTTCATCGGAAAGCATTACCCTTTTCTAGACAGTTGTGAGCTTATTGCACTAGAACCGTTCGGGGTTAAAGTGGTTCTAGTCGCCTTGCTAGTTCTCTGAGACCTTCCTCAAAATTGGAATTTCGCCAAGCATGAATTCCCCATCCCATCGTCCCTCTGATTTACCCGAGCCATCGATTGAGCCTGTGCAGGGATGGCATTGCAGTCATTATTTCTATCGTTTCAATCGAACTGCACTTGCCTCCTTATCGCATTCCGAAAGGTTGTCGGGCAAAGTTGCATGGCGGGAGTTACTCACTAGTCATTCTGAAAGTCCTCAGCGGTTACAAACGACGATCATTAGCGGCCATAAAGCAGACTTCTCGTTGATGATGTTGGATCCTAATCCGCTGAAGATCGATCGAATTCACCAGCAGTTGCTAGCAAGTCCGTTGGGGGTTGCGCTCGAGCCGACGTATTCATTTGTTTCGATGTCTGAAATCTCTGAATATGTACCATCGCCAGAGCAATATGCGGAGCGACTGAAGCATGGGGGCGAGGATCCGGCAACACCGGCCTTTGCGGCAAAGGTATCGGCATATGAGCGTCGCTTGCCGATGATGAACGAGCAGCGTTTGCGGCCTGAGATTCCGCCATGGCCAGCGATGTGTTTTTATCCTATGAATAAGTCTCGAGTGGTTGGTGCAAACTGGTTCGAGCTTCCGTTTTCTCAACGCAACGAGATGATGGCGGAGCATGCCCAAAGCGGAATGACTTTCGCAGGTCGCGTGACCCAGCTCGTAACCGTTTCGGTGGGAATCGACGATTGGGAATGGGGAGTTACGTTGTGGGGACGCAATCCTCAGTATTTGAAGGATATTGTTTATCGTATGCGATTTGATAAGGCGAGTGCCAAGTATGGAGAGTTTGGGCCATTCTATGTTGGCTACGTTGCGGACTCGGCCGAGATCCTGAAGCACTGCTGTATTGTTTAGACATTGAAAAATGTAAAAGCTTGAGCTGTTTAGAATCAAACCATTGTCGTTTCGATGGATGAAAGCTATGAGAGCACACGGATGTGCCGAACGGCGCCAAGAAACTTGTGCGTTCTTGTCAGCATCAGCGAAGTACCTGGCGAATTACTCTTTTGTTGTTGCCATTGCCTTAGTCTTGGGGCTTTCTTCGGGCTGTCAGATCCTAAAGCCCAAAGCGATCGTTGCAGATCGCTATTTTGTTACTGATCAGCAAATCGTTGAAACAAAGCCGGTGATCGAGCGGGGCAAGGAACGCCCAGTGCTGGATACGGTCGGTTGGGTAATCGGTATCCCCTCCAAAATCATTTTGTGGGATTCGAGAGCGGACCGTCACTACATTTCGCCGGAAACGGAGCAAGTGCTTGCTCAGTACATCGAAGCCAATGGGCTGCATCATGTGAAGTTTCGTTTGAATCAGTACGCACCACTGCGAGATTTCAAGAGACTGCATACCAACAAGTCGGTGGGTTGGGGTTGGCGATATACATTTGGGGTCGTCAGTGTGCTTGGTGAAACGTTTTTGCCAGGCCGCTTGTTTGGCGGTGATCACTACAATCCTTACACCGCCACCGCGCATATCTACAGTGACATACCAGCGATCGCATTACATGAGGCGGCTCATGCTAAGGACTTTTCTCGCAGACGATACCCCGGCTGTTATGCTGCCGTTTATCTTCTTCCTATAGTGCCGCTAATGCATGAATCGATTGCAAGCCGAGATGTGATCGCGTATCTGGATTACCTAGGTGATCCCAAGCTGAAAAAAGAAGGATTTCATGTTCTATACCCCGCCTTCGGAACTTACGTAGGAAGCGCTGCGGGATCGATCGTTCCTGCCTATGCTAACCCGCTCTACATAGGTGGAGTGGTGGTCGGTCACGGGGTAGGTCGTTGGCATGGTTTTCATGTCGCTGACTCAGCGGTTGTCGGTGCAGAGTATTCAATCTCCGTGCCTGTAATCCAGGAAGACTCTGGTAGTGTTCCGCCGCAAGCTACCAATAACGAGATCAACGGAGCTTTGACAAAGTAGTGGCTTTTTCAATATCCGTTTTTATTTGAGACTGCCAGGAGGATGTAGGCGGGTGGTATTGAAGTTATCATACTGGGCTGGAGTTGGTTCCATCCCTTCTTTGCGAAAACAGTACCATGCTTGGTATTCATCTTGCCAATACGATTTATCTTGTGCTCCATCGTTGCAGCGCGAACTTTTTTCTCAAGCCGGCTCGATACTTTAGCTTTGTAATCGTGTTGTGTGGTTTAGTCTCTGCATCGCCTCAGTCTCTCTCGGCTCAAGACGATACAACGATCGCCATCGAATCGTGGGCGGATCCAAATATGCCGCGCACAGCTGGATTGCAATGGTGGCTAGACGCAGAGCGTTTGGAATCAGCTTGGTCGGAGCGCAATCGCAATGCGATCATGGACGGCCAGGGCGTTGATGTTGCCTACGATGCCTCCGGTTACAAGCGAGACGCCGAGCAAGATCGTTTGGATTCTTTTCCCAAGCTGAAGACAATTTTCGGACAGAAGGTTTTGGCATTTGATGGCAAGGACGATTTTCTGCGAGCCGATCTGGGGCTTCGCAATTCAAAGGCCTTAACGGTCTTCGCCTTGGCGGCTGTCGAATCCAATGAGGGACTTTTTCGTTGTTTACTTTCCGGTGCTGCGCGGTCGACCAATGACTACATCACGGGCATCAATGTGGATCTTGGCGTTCAACCTTCAGTGCGCTGGGACTATTTTAATATCGAGGGGGCAGGCTTTTCTGGGGCTAAAGATTTTTCTGAGCTCGATTTAGAGTTCGGCAAATTTCATCTGCTGGAAATCGCGATCGATCCAGAGCAGCGTACGGTGCAGGTATGGATCGATGGCACGCCGCAAAAGCGTATAGATCGCCGTTCCGATCCAATCCAGATCGATAGCTTGTGGCTTGGAAGTCGCTACTATTCGAACGATGCCAATGCTGCCAACGTCAGCGGCTTTTTGCATGGCATGATTGCGGAAGTTGCCATTTATGATCGTGTGCTATCAGGCGATCAGCAAAAGGCGGTTCGAGAATATTTTCAAACGAAGCATTTAGGCCTTTTGTCGGCTACGCCGAAAGTTGCAAAAGTTCATCCTTTGCAAACTTTAGAGTCGACACCTGCCGTACAAATGCTGGTGCCCGGCTTTCGCGTTAGGCAATTACCGGTGCAGATTAGCAACATCAACAATGTTCGCTATCGCTACGATGGAAAGCTCATCGCTTTGGGATACAACGGCAATATCTATCTGCTGGAGGATACTGATGGCGATGGCCTCGAAGATCGCGCCAAGTTTTACTGGGAAAACAAAGGGAGTTTGCGTGGACCGCTCGGAATGGTTGTTGCTCCAAAAGGTTATTCGCGCGGTACCGGAGTCATCGTAGCATCTAAAGGAAAGTTGTCATTCATCCTCGACAGCAACGGAGATGATGTTGCTGATCGCGAGGAAATCATTGCTCAAGGTTGGGTCGAGATCACGCAAAATGTGGATGCGCTGGGTGTCGCTTTAGCCGAAGACGAGACGATTTACTTCGGTTTAGGTACGACCAATTACGCAAATGGTTATTTGCTGGATGAGAATGGTAAAGCGAATTACGACATCACCAGCCAACGCGGTACGATCGTCAAGGTTTCTCCAGACTGGAAGTCGAAAGAGTCGATTTGCACGGGTGTTCGGTTTCCTGTCGCCTTAGATTTCAAGGAAAGGGGTGAGTTGTTTGCAACGGATCAAGAGGGAGCAACATGGCTAAGTAATGGTAATCCATTTGACGAGTTGCTGCACATTCAACTGGGAAAGCATTACGGTTTCCCACCATCTCATCCGCGACATCTTCCTACGGTTGTGGATGAACCGAGCGTCTTCGACTATGGGCCACAACATCAATCGACCTGCGGGTTGTTCTTCAATCGTTCTGTCAACGGAGGTGCAAGTTTTGGTCCAGACTACTGGAACGGCCATGCGTTGGTGTGTGGCGAGTCACGCGGTAAATTATTCCGCACGGAATTAGCTAACACTCGAAACGGCTATATCGCTCGCAATGCGGTGATTGCCTGCCTTAATCAACTAACCATCGATAATTGTGTTTCTCCCGATGGTAGTTTGGTCGTAGCTTGCCACAGCGGCCCGCCAGATTGGGGCACGGGACCTGAAGGTATCGGCTCTCTTTACAAAATTGAATACATCGCACGGCAGGTTCCCCAGCCGATAGCGATCTGGTCGCAAGGTGAACGCGAAATCGCGATCGCTTTCGATCGCGAACTCGAGACCGATTATCTTTCTCGACTGCGTAACGCAATCAAGCTTGAAAGCGGCATTTATAATTCAGCCGGGGATCGTTTTGAAAAATTGGTTCCCCCTTACGCTGTGGTGCAGCGGCAGAGGATGAGTCCTAGGGTTGATTTGCCTGTTTATTCGGTTCGCGTCACGGCGGATCGGCGCACACTTTTGTTGGTCACCGAACCTTTGATTCGCGGTCGGAACGTTTCGATTACATTGCCGGCTATGCCTCAGGACCGTGAACCGATGATGTATGAGGTTATTCAGGAACCGCAGATTGATTTGCTATGTGAGCCATTTGGTGTCGAAGCGATTTGGACTTCTGAAGATCGAACAGAGGAAGTTCGCACGGTACTGCCTCACTTGAGCTTAGACCTATCGCGAGAATTTACCAAAGGTAGCAGTGAACATGATTTGTTTTTCTCGAAGATCAAGTCCCCCGGTACCTTGGTGCTGTCCTCATCTTTGAATTTGACACACATGCTGCAACCTGCAGTACAGTTGGGAGCGAGTCTCGATTACGCTCCGAGGCCAGAAAAGGTGGAACTAAATTTCAACGTATATCGACGTGCCCCCGCGATTCTTAGGATTGAAGGCGCGGAGAAAAGCTTAGTAAACGGTAGTAATCATTTCCAAGTTGAGAAGGCAACAGATTGTGTTCCCTTTCAATTAACGGTGGTTACAAATTCGAAAGGCTTCGATTGCGATATCAGCTTCACGACCGATCGCAGCAGTGATCCCAGACCGATGGCGTTGAGACGATTTGTACTTCCTTGGCTCAAGGACGGAGTGTCGGATAGCGACGTCGC
>JBEGUT010000258.1:0-6163 GCA_041178745.1 Planctomycetota bacterium
TTATCTCAAATCCTCATGGAAAAATAACTTAACTAGTCAAGAAACAGCAGTTGCGCTAGTTGCTCGGAAACGGACCGATGTGCTTCTCATTAGAATTGCCGTAGAAACTCCCGAAATCGCACTAGATCCACTCGATACGAAGAATGGCGCAGCGGTTCGCGCGTCATATCTATCCCTTGCACATCTGATACGAAGGCAAGCATGCCTTGCTTTGGATATCGAAACGGATGAACTGAATGTTGGGGTACGATTAGTTTCAAGCAATGACGCTAGATATTTCGAGATCTACCTCACAGATACACTTGAAAATGGAGCAGGTTACTGTGCTTATCTTGGTGATCCTGAGGTTTTCCAGGAATTGGTTTTACAACCACTCATGCCTGGAGGTAAATCACATCAGCAATTGCTGAAACATGCGGAGAGTTGCGACAGTTCATGCTATGAGTGCCTGCGTGACTTCAATAACGCGGGGGAGCATGCTCTTTTGGATTGGAGGCTTGGTTTAGACTTATTGAAAATAGCCCTGGCCGAGTCACCTAGTCCGCCATCACTCGACGGATATTGGGAATCTGTTAGCACCTTAGCAGCACAGTCTTTGCAAAATGTGATTCCTAGTTCCAGCGTGGAGCAATTTAAAAACCTCTTGTGCGTTATTCTGAATGGACAACTACATTCAGTAGTGACCCATCCGTTCTGGCCAATCTATCAATGTGACTTAAACGATTTAGCAAAACAACTTGCCGTTTCAGTCAACCAACTTCCGAACGCTAATGTATTTGATATTGTGCGGCGTCCCGGCGCAATTTTAAGTAGCACCAAGAAGCAACTACCACACTGGAGTATTGCTCCAGGACAACTAGCCGAACACGTTACTACGACCAGACCTCGCCTTAACCTTTCTGAGCTTTCTGAAAAATTACCACAGCGAGGCGAATTCGATCTTATCCTTCCAGATAATCGGCTTAACCGAATAGCCGCCGAGGGACACCATCTAACATTTGAAAAGCTACGAAAGGACACGAAGCCTGACGAACTACGCGGAAAAATCGTAATTGTCAAAGATCCCAACGATCCTTCGAAATTTTTATTCGGAAAGCTTTATTTGCAACCGCTTCAAGATAGCCAAGGAGCGCTTACAGAAGTAAAAGTACACTTACAACCGCAATCTAATGGTGTTTTTTCAAGCGATCGCCGGTCGATTCCAATTGCTGATTGGCCGCATTCCTTCCACGCGATAGCGCGACTATCAGATTGATTCATTTTCCCGGAGTTTAGCTTAAATGGCAGTTTTATTTCCTGACTTTGACCCTGAGAAAATATCAAAAAAGCCAGAGCGCGACGTCGCCAGAGCACTTGTCAGGGATTTGCCTAGCGACTGCCTGATCTATCATAGTTACTGCTGGCTACGTCGGGATGTAAATGGCAAGCGTGAAACACTACACGAGGGAGAAACGGATTTTCTCATCCTAGACCCGGCGTTTGGATTGCTCGTTTTGGAGGTAAAAGGGGGAGATATCAGACATCGAGTTGAAAATGGAAAGGATGTATATTTCCGCGCTCTCCCAAACGGTCAAGAACGCGATCCAGGAAATCCTTTTGAGCAAGCTCGAAAAAGCATACACACCATTGAGAAAATACTACAACTTAAAGATGACTCGAATTGGTTTGGTGGTTGCTATGGATATGCTGTTGCCTTTCCCGATCAGACAAACAAAGGTGCTTTACCCAACGATGCCGATAATAGCATTGTGTTTCTCGCGGAACACCTCGACGATATGGGACGCGCTGTGCGGGGAGCATTCAAGAGATGGAACCGAAAACAAAATCCATGCATAAGTCCAGAACAAATGCGACTTTGCCGTGAACGACTGCGGCCCATTTTTGGTCTTGTACCAGCGCTTTGGCGAAAAATTGAGAAAGACGAAGAACAGTTAGTAACCCTTACCGTACAGCAACAACAAGTAATGGAAGGATTAACAGAAAACCGCAGATTGGCAGTAAAGGGTGGTGCTGGAACTGGAAAAACAATGCTGGCTTTATGGCGTGCTATCGAGTTTGCTAAGGAAGGGAAAGATACCCTCTTTTTATGTTTCAATAAGTACCTCGCTCAATGGCTTAATGATCGTGTAAATCACGAACTTGATGTCGCGACTAAAAACAAGTTACTCATCACAACCTTCCACAGTCTTTGCTGGGATTTCTATAGGAGGGCCGGTATTCCTTTTTCACCGCCCCAGAATACGGAGCAAAAAAAAGCATTCTGGTCGAAAGCCGTACCCGAGATGATGTTCGACGTACTACTAAATGCTGTACCATCTCTACGCTTCGATGCCATCATCGTTGATGAAGCGCAAGACTTCCAAAGTGACTGGTGGATTGTCATCGAGTCTCTTAGTCGGGAGCACAGTAGCCGACTGATACTCTTTTACGATCCTAATCAAAACGTATACAAGTCCGACAACTTGTTTCCTCAAACCGAAACGGTCTACAACTTGAAAGTTAACTGCCGTAATACTCGCGAAATCCACGATTTTTCAGCACAATTCATCAATGCAGATACTACATCTAGTCCCAGAGTACCTCATGGAATTGCGCCTATCGAGGTAACAGTCACCGATGCTCAAGATCAACGTGACAAGTGTGAAAAATTTCTGAAGCAATGGAAAAATGATTATCGTATTGAACCGAATCGAATTGCCATTCTCTCCAGTTTGACACTATCCAATTCGTGCTTTGGAATTAGCTCACGCGTTGCCGGTATGGACATCACTACTGACTTATTGCAGTGGAAAAACGCAGAGGGCGTACTTTTTTCCAGTCTCACGGCATTTAAAGGTCTAGAAGCGGATGCTATCGTTTTGCTCAAAGAACGCATGAATCCTCCATCGGCAAGCGATCTGTATGTTGCCACATCGAGAGCAAAGCACTTACTTGCTGTCATCAGCTTGGAATAATGTAATGTTGTTTATCTCATGTATGCAACTAGCTTTTTAAATCGCCTCGTAGACAGACTTTGTGGGTCGACTCTGGCTCTAAAAGCATTTCTGGCTGAAGGTATACCGTGCCATGGCCCCTATAAATTACAAATAACCAACGCCAATGATTGACAAATCAATGTGCGCAACTTGACGGACGCTACCCACTACCGAGGGACACTACCAGATTATCGATTCACAGAGGTAACAACGGATTCCTTGAGTCGTTTAATCGCATTGACGATTTCACTGCAAAGCCTTTTAGTTTCGCTATGTCCCGGAGCCTCTTTCACTTTTTGAATGTAATCAGTCAGGTATTTGTTCCAATCGCGAAGCACGTTGGATTTATCCTCGATCGAATAGAAAAATGCTTCGTTCGAATTGTTTCGAAGGATACTCACTTTTTGCAGAAGTGATTCTATGTCCGAAAGGAATCTTTGGTTGCTTTCAATTTCCTCTTGAACCGCCGCAGCAAGAGCACCGATCTTGCTTGACCATTCAGCTGGAGTTGATTGATTGAAGTTAAGCTGCCGAAGGCGTTCAAATGCTTCCAAAGCTTGTCTAGCTCGACTTTCGTCCGACTCCTTAATTAAACCCATGCTGATAAGTAGTTGAATTTTAGATTCCTCAATGCTCATCGTCGTGAAACACCCTTCATCTTAGATCTGTACTTTTACCTAGTCTGCTACAACCTTGACACTCTGATCCAACAAAAACGAGCCCATGAGAACTTGGCTCGCTACAAAAGCAAGATACGTCCAGGGATTTTTTACATCTTGAAATCCAACTTTCCTAAAAAGGAACTTCCTCCTCCTGAGAAATATGGACTCGCAAGACATTCGCCGTGTCATCTTTGAACACGGCCACAAAATGACTACCCGAATCGGGCACCGCAACAATCTTTTTGACATTACGCGGAAAGTCTAATGGCATGACGTTTCGATCAGCGAGTGTTAACACATGCCATTGCTCCCTATCATTCTGAAAAAGCAGCAGTGATCTGTCTCCCGACATCACTGCGCTGCGGATATAATCATCCAGAGAACTGAACAAAGTTTCCGCCCTAATAAGCGAAGAAGACGAAACCAAGTAAATGTCGGAGATCGACACCACAAGAAAAGAATCCGCACTCATCGTATTGAATACATTCACAAGCTTCTGATCTTGCTGCAAGTCGCTTTCTGTCTGTAAAACTAGATCGATTTTTATAAGATGTGATTCCGTTGCAATAACAAGGACATTACCTACACTTTCATACGTAATCCCCATGAACTCATCATCGCTCGTCGACGACAAACATTTCAAGTTATCGTTCTTACTATCCCAAAGATGTAAATAATTAAAATCGACAACCCAGGTTCCCCAGGAATCGATTCCTGGCGATCGCAGTGAATACAAAACACTACCATTAATGTGACCAAAAACCTTTTGCATTGAATAACTCGTTGGATCGCTTCTCATAATTGATTCGTCCACCATCGAATCCGGAACGTCATCCTCGTCCATTCTCTCAAAGGCTTCCGCAACTGCTCTCTCGTGCCCCTCTTCTTCAATAGCATTGTGATTAAAGGAATGAGGAATATTGCCGGACTCAGGATCCCACGTTAGCACGGTCGTATCCTCGAAAACCACATAAACTAATCGCCCTGGCCCAAAACAAAGCCCCAACGGAATATCTTGGTGCACCGGTCGCAAGAGATACTCGTTTTTGTAATAAGACCATCTAGCAACGGTACCATCTTCAAATCCGATAAGAACTTTATCACCCTCCGCGGTGAGGCAGGTTGCTTTGGCGTGCAGCGGAAATCTTTGCTCGATCTCAACACAGTACCTTTTCCATAAATCGCTTGAATAGTTTTCCTGTGGCAAAGGAGGAGGAGTCCATCTTACTACGCTGTTTTCTGTTAAAGCGTCTTTCAGTTGTTGTACACCTTCCGCGTCACACAAACATCCTTCTAAGTTCACGTAGGCCAACTCCTTCATCGCACTTAAACTCCTCAATCCGTCATTACTGATTGGGTTATAGCTCACGTCTAGGTGCGTAATCTTCATAAACCTTGCAATCTGTCCCATCTCCGCGTCACAAATATCACAATTTGATAGCTTAAGAGATGAGAGTTGTTGCAACACAGAAAGTTTTTCAATTCCCTTGCTAGGCAGAACAGTACCAGACAGGTCAAGGTGAGTAAGGTTCGTCATTTGAGCCAATGCTTCACAAGCTTCGTCTTCGATACCCGTGTAAGCTAAAGAGAGCTTTGTTAAGGAATGAATCGGCAGTAATTGCCTCACTGCAGAAGTGGTTATTCCTGTATGACTCAACTCGATCGAACTCAACTCGGTAAATTGCAGTAGGTACTTTACTCCCTCATCTGTAATACCTGTGTTTGACAGATCTATGGATTCGAGATTCGGGTAGGCTTTTGGATCCAAGTTGATTAAATGCGAGTCGTCTACCCAGTCACTTGCTGATAGCTCTGTTCCTTCCCAATTTATGTTCCAATCAGTTTCTATTTGTGAAGCATCGACCTCTTCTCTGAATCTGATTTCAAATGTTGGCCGATCTTCTACGTTTTCATCCCCGTCTGATGTAAATTTACTGTCATCCTTAATTTCTAACGTGGCTTCAACGAGTGAAAGATCCAGTTCCTCAACATCGGAATCACAGAAACTGGGTAAAGCCCAGTTTATTTCCAAGTGCGTTTTACGATAGTCATCAAACGAAGAACCATTTTCGCGACTCAGCATCCACTCCACAGCAGTGAACGAATCCGCCCCACTTCCATCAACATCATACGATCCGTTGATACTTGCTTCGATTTCATCCTCATTGATAACGATAGACCAACCGATCATCAGTTGGTCATTCTCATTGATGTCCACTAGGCTACGAAAATCGACAGTCAGACATACCCCTCGACTGCAAAGGGGAAGTCGCTCCAGTGTAGCCAGGCCTCTTGAAAGGCTCTGCTTTTGTTCCTCAGAAAGCGAGGGGATGCATAGCAATCTACGAAACAACAAACAGAGGGCTGAAATGATGGCTTGATCGCGAGGTTGAAAATCTGCACTCATGGCTTTTTTCTCTTGCCTATGGAGGATAGACTGGGTTCCGCTAAATTCTCACCCACAATGCGCCGCGCTGCAAGAGAAAGTAGTCAGCGGCATCAATTACACTCATGGTCCGATTTTAA
>JBEGUT010000259.1:0-6156 GCA_041178745.1 Planctomycetota bacterium
GGTTAAGAGGCTTAGAGCGGCTGTGACAGAACCACTCTGGCGAAAAGGATTGAGAGCTCTGCTGGAAGGACTACAAGAAGCAGAGGATGCCAATAAGAATCCAAGTGGTTCAAGTGCTAGGCGTGTGGAAAGCTCGCAACCGCCACTGGATGAGCAACCGCTGATCGATTGGGGACGCTGGATCGCATTGGTGGCAGGTTTGCTTGCTATCGCTGGCTTAGCATGCTGGTTTCTGCCTGGACTCGATAAAGATTCTTCATCTGTCGTCGGGGGAATCTTTCTTAAGTTGTCTGTTTTCTTTGCAGGCATTCGCTTGGCCTGGCCGCAGCTTCAAAAATTGATGCAGTGGCGTTTAGGGATGGCAGGAGTCTTATTGTTAATGATGGGGGGGCTGGTTTTTGTGGTTCGTCCTCGATTGGCTTTAGTCGTCTGGCCGATCTTGGTCACTCTGGTGGGAGGGCTCGCCTTTCTGGGGTGGCTCGCAAATTTCTTTGATGCCCATCGAGATGTACCACGTAAGCAGAAACCAAAGCGAAAGGGATAGTCTGATAATCCTGGCTCATTCGCTTTAGGGGGGTAGATTGGTGGGGCTTGTAACTTGCCTGTCTTGCGCAAACCTGATGATGTAGCGACTTGAGGTTGCACTGCGTCACTCTGGGCAAGACGCGTCTCGCGATGAGCGAACTCAATTCTCACACTCATAACCTGGCTCGACTGGGGTCATTCGGGTTCGCTTCATGATTAAAGCTGTTTTCTTCGAAATACTAGCAATCGTAAAGTTACTCCAGGCGATACAGATTCACATTCCCTACGATTCCTGCAATTCTTATCTGCAGGAACACCGTCAAATTCGAAAAAAACCTACCAGCCGGCGCGATCTTTAGCCGAAAAGATGTGTTGGATATACACGGCAAGCAGTCTAGCTGCGCGAGGGGGGTTATCTCGCAACTGGTAGATCTTGTCTCGTCACGATGTCGCGAGTGTAAAACTTCGCGGTATCCGAGGAGCGCTGTGGTGTGAGCATCTACGGATGAAGTCACCTACGGTTGTCGAGTCGGGTAGCTGGGACGAGCCGATCCTTACGTCAGTCAGTGATCACCTAGAGCCGCCGGACAATATGCCAAACCTGTCGAGGCACTCTCGGCACCGTGTAGCGGTTAGATTTTTCCAAATGGAGTGTTTCGGTTACGACCGCGCGACTGGGGCCGTTTAGCCACCGTGGTCAGCGATCGGCAGGAAGCCACTTGGACCACTGGAGTTTTATCGTAGGAGGGTTCCCATGCGACGATTTTTGTTTGGCATGGTGATAGCATCGATGACCATGGCGACACCGGGGTTGGTGTTGGGTGGAGATCGTGACATCGCTCAGGCCATCATGACGCGATTGGAGCAGCAGAAGGCCGAAGGGCGACTGAAAGGCTTTGACATTGACTTGGAAGTCAAACAAAGCGTTGTCTACCTCCGCGGCTCTGTGAGCACCACACAGCAACTTGCAGACGTTGAAGCTGCTGCGAAACAGGCTACTGGCGTCACCAATGTAGTTAACGAATTAAAAGTAAGCGGTGAGGAAGCGAAGGCTCCTAGCTTTTCGCTGAAAGAAGCACTCAAAGCAGCTCGACCTGGAACGGATTCCGCGGTCAAGCCAGCAGCGGCTGTTGATACTGCTGCACCTGCTCTATCGGACGAGCAAGTGACCGATGCTATCATCGAACAGCTGCAGATCGAAAAGAAAGCAGGAAACCTTCGCGGTTTTCAGTTGGACGTTCGGACTGTTAATGGCGAAACATGGGTTGGTGGTCGGGTTGCGAACCAAGCACAGAGAGATTTAGTGCTGGGAATCGTGAAGAACACCAAGGGTGTAAAGAACATCTTGGATGAAGTTTCGGTGAATGAGCCTGCTGTCGTGGCAGCGGCAAATACCGAAATTGCACAAGTTGTACCTGTTGCTCCAGTTGCTCCAGTTGCACCGAGTTCCATACCAGTCATGGGTGGACAGACGGTGCCTCAGGCCTTTGCCCCTTCGATGTTGACCGCCGGTCAGGTTGGCGGTGCACCGGTTCCGATGCAGGCTGGCTCCCCAGTTCCTTATGGTGCTGGTGTTCCTCGCTACGATCAGCCTTACATGCCATCCTACGCCTGGCCAAGCTACGCAGCCTATCCGAACTATGCTGCAGTGACTTATCCTAAGCAGTACAGTCCATCGGCATGGCCTTACATCGGTCCATTTTACCCTTATCCTCAGGTTCCACTGGGATGGCGAAAAGTCACCTTGGAGTGGGATGATGGATTGTGGTACCTGGACTTCCAGAGCAAGTAATGAGCTGACGATAAAGGCTTAAGAAACGATTTCTAGTGCAAGTGGCAAAGCCTTCGTGAGACCTTCTGGGACTTACGAAGGCTTTTTTTTGTTGTGTGTGCTAGCAATCGGTAAGATCGATAAAGATGGAATTCGTGAAATCAACGGAAAAACCCACAAGTTCATCCTAGGTTCACAACGATAGAAGAGGTATGACTGGTCCAGCTTTAGGACCGGCTTGAAGCGGCTGCCCGTGGAGGCGCCCAACGTTCGATGCTGAGGGATACATCGATGTCGAGTAAGCTTGTCACGAACATGGCAGGATGGTTGGTAGTGGCTGGTTGCGTAGCCAGCACGGGCTGTATTGGTATGAGCGGTCTGACTCTGGGGATCTTCAGTATTCCCATTCCGGTCAGCCCATACTATCAGGACCAAGAAGAGTTAGAGTTTTGGAACCATGAGCGGTACGAGCGTGTTCCGATCATGGGACCATTGACTGCGGGAGGTTCTGCCGTTGCTCTGGATCCTCCGAGCGACGATGAAGTCGTGCAGGCTTTGGAGCGAGCACGCCCTGTGCGTGGCGGTCTTCCTTTGATGCATGAAAAGCAGCGAAACAACGTTCGCATCGTGAAGGAGAAGATCGCTGATTACGTCGATCCACCTCGCTTCATTCCAACGATTGGATTCTCGCAACTACACCATGCACATTACAAGTGCACGATTTACTTCAGCGAGAGAACCATCAACGGATGGCCTGTACCTTACACGTTGAACGACCAGGAAGCTGTCGAAGTTATCTACATCGACCACAATCACTTCCACATGTGCGGAAATCCTGAAACGGGTCCATCAAGTCCATACTAAATAATGCTTCGACTTTCTGCACTGGGCTTAGAGGCCTCGGAAAGCGGAAAAGCTAAAAGCGTTCTGAATCCCGCAGTCTAAACCACTGCGGGATTTCTCATGCGCTTCTTGTAGATTATCCTTGGAATTCAGGCTCTTTTAGCGGAAGCAATGGCGATCGCCTCAGTGATTGCACACGATGATGGCTGAGCCAAGTAGGTTTGTGAACGATTTTATCTTTGATTCTTGTTGACGGGTGTTATAGCTACGATGACGCGCAATTTGCTTGATAAAGTAGCTGTCGTTACGGGAAGTTCCGGCGGGATTGGTCGAGCCATCGCGCTGGAACTGGCGCGTCGTGGTGCGGCTGTCATCGTTCATGGTTATCGCAATATAGAAGGCCTTCAGCAAAGTGCTAGGCTCTTGAAAACGCAGCGAGTGGATACCTTAGCAATCACTGCGGATCTCACTGAATCAGAGAGTTGCGAGCGATTGGTAGATTCGGCGTTGAAGTGGCGTGGTGGAATCGATATCTGGGTGAACAACGCAGGTGCGGACATTCTTACCGGAGATGCTGCGAAAGAGTCGTTTGAAAATAAATTGCAGCGACTATGGAATGTGGATGTTAAGGCGACGATACTGCTTGGGCGATTGGCCGGTCGCGCTATGCAAATGCAAGCGGCTCGCAGTTCGCGGCCTGCGATTATCAACATCGGTTGGGATCAAGCGTACGATGGCATCGAAGGGGATGCCGGCATGCTGTTTGGGCCAACCAAGGGTGCCGTGATGGCGTTTTCTCAATCGCTCGCGCAATCGTTGTCACCGGTAGTGCGAGTGAATTGTGTGGCACCCGGCTGGATTCGAACCAAATGGGGCAACGATACATCTGAGTATTGGAACCAGCGAGCTATTCGCGAATCGCTATCAGCTCGCTGGGGAACTCCTGAAGATGTGGCGGCTACCGTCGGCTTCGTCGTCTCTCCGGAAGCCGACTTTCTTAATGGCCAGGTTATCCCGGTCAACGGTGGCCAACGTTGCTATGCCGACTCGAGGCCCGTCAATGAGGCCGCTGGCCAGTCATAGCCGAGTCCTATGCCGTTAAGCAATTCGGTGGGAACCGTGCCGCTTCGGATTTTAAACATGGGGCCGTATTCGGGAAGCCAAGCTTGATTTCCCTCGGGACAATACTGGCGACCATTACCTTCAATAGCTGCCACGGTTGGAATTCGAGCAGCCAGTGATGCGGAGTGCAAGAATGAAGCTCCGATGCATGTTAAGTCTTGAACGCAGAGGAACAAGCCAAAGTGCTGGGCCGCTGCGGCCATCAGCAGCGATTCGGTTTGTCCTTTGCAAGCCTTCAGGGCGACACCGTTGTAGCCCATCTGCCTGGCCCGCTGAAGCGTATCGAGATCCAGAAGACCTTCGTCCAGTACGACCGGTTTGGTGCGCGACACGCGATGCATGGTTTGATCGGCGATCGGTTCTAAGTCGCGTGACGTCGGTTGCTCGATGTACTGAATGCGTGGTCCTGAGGTTTTCGAAAGACGATCAATTCGCTCAAGGAACTCGATGACATAGTCTTCGTTGGGGCAACGTTCATTGAAATCAACCGAGTATCTCCAAAGCCTATCTGGAGCGACTCGGTTGGCGATTCGATCTACTTCGGTTACGCGGCCTACATCCCAGTCGAGGTCATCTCCGTCCAGTTTAATTTTCAGGTGCGATAAGCTCTCTGTCGAAATCCATTCTTCAAGAGTTTCTGGCAATCCATCTCCAACGCGTTTTCTCAGATCGTCTTTACTCAACGGATCCAAAGCTCCCACAAGATGGTAGAGAGGCATCGTTGTTTTAGGGGCACGCGAGGTGAAGCGATCCAGATAGAGTCCCGAGAATTCAGCACCTAAAAATGAAGATAGATCTTCGCTGCAAAACTCTTCACCCAGGCAATCAAACGAACTCATGTTCAAACTGCGTCCAAAAGCATCATGGATAGCAGCTTCCAGTGGGCTGGCAACCAGCAATACGGCTAACTTGGGAATCGGTTCGGGCAACTTTACCAATCGGGCGACTTCTTCTTCCAACGCATGGTGGCTTGTGGCAAGATCCGTGGTTAACCGCAAGGGATGAGCGAATTCGCGATACTCGGCAGCAGAAGTGCAGATGCGTTCAAAGAGATTGATCAAGGGAAGAAGAGTGAGTGAAGCGTTCAGCTTTCGACTTGGCCAAGCCCAGACATTTCCCAGCGTCATCTCACCATAGCCGGTGGTCAGCTTGCCGGTTCCCCGCGATTCGACGACGACTTTGGTCTGCAACACGACGACATCTTTGACCTCGCGACCACCGAACTTGATTGGGGTTCGATAGTTGTACTTCACTCGAGCCGTCTTGATCTCCCGAATGGCAATATCCGTTGACTTCATCCAAACCGACTTTCTTTTTCCAGGTGAACTATTCACATCCATGACAGATTCAATCATCGAATCGATCATGCCCCTACCTAACGATGCCACCACCGACTGGATCCTCCTAGGGGGCGATCCCGTGATGTGGTGCAAGCCTCGTTTTACGTAGTTTACCACAAAATCATCTCCCGCGTCACGGACCAATCCAAGACTCCTCGGCACCAGAAAATACTCAATCGATTCAATCCAGGCAAATTCACCAGTTTCAACCACCGATAATGCGCAAGAATTCTGGAGCGACGATGCAAAACCGATTTTTAAGAGACAGCGCCGACTCAGAGGAGAACATTACCAGCTTAGAAGAGATTCTTGAGGCGATCCGCTTGATCGGTATACCGATTGGTTCTTGGAGTCTCCGGTAAGTGGGAGTCAATCGCGGAAGCAGAACAAATGAGTCAGCGGTTTGAAGCGTAAAGGCACAGTGGAAGGTCCACAGTGGGAGGTCGACGAGTCCTCCCGTGGGGCCTCTTATTTTTTTATGGGTTTAACCTAACGAGCAAGGAGAGCCGACCTAGCGGCTAGCGATCCGTGATCCTTTTTTAAGTCGGTTGCGAT
>JBEGUT010000260.1:0-6150 GCA_041178745.1 Planctomycetota bacterium
CTCATACGGATCTTCCAAGTCGATTTCCTTGGCAACCGTCACTCCGTCTTTGGTAACCGTAGGGCTTCCAAAGCTCTTCTGTAAAATCACATTGCGACCCTTGGGTCCGAGCGTCACCTTAACTGCACGAGCCAGTTTGGATACGCCGCGTCGGATTGCTTCGCGTGCTTCCTGATCAAATGCAATAATCTTAGCCATGTTACTAACTCAACTCCTGAATCAATTTTCGTCTGGTAAAAGTTCTTGTTTTAGTAGGGGCATCGACCCAATTGCAGCGGCAATTGGCCGAGAAGCGGCAAACTTCTCACTGCTACTGGTTCTCTGAAAAGTTATTCCAAAACGGCTAGAACTTCGCTCTCGCCCATCAAAATAAACTCTTCGTCGCCCACGGAGATCGTTTCGCCAGCGTACGAAGTGAACAGAACTCGATCCCCAGGTTTTACCTGCAACGTGGAGCGATTGCCGTTTTCTAGCAAGCGACCGTTGCCTACAGCAATCACTTCGCCTCGAGTTGGCTTGTCCTTAGCCGAGTCAGGTAGAACGATTCCCCCTGCCGTTCGACCTTCCGATTCCTCACGACGTACGACAATACGGTCGCCGAGAGGTTGCAACTTTAGTTTGCTCTTGTCCTTAGATTTGGTAGCCGTCGCCATGAGCGGCAATCCTCCGATATGCGTTAAGTTACGGGATCTATAAAACTTTGCGGATCGATCCATTTCCCGCGGGTTTCTAATGGGTCGGTCCGAATGGTTGATCTGAGTCGTTGAATTTAATAGGCCAAGGTGTCCCCTGCTGGAATGCAGCGTGTAGAACAGCAGCCAATTCAAGTCAAATCTACAGCTCCCAAAGTAGCTGCCGATTCAATGTTGGTTTGCCTACTCTAGCAAGCTTCTCCCGGTTTTCTGTCCCAGGGTCCCCTGGGCTTGTTGGGGGGTGAATAGCCATTTAGGCACCGCTTCCGGTACCGCCCGCTCAGTGCAAGTGGCGTGCCAATGCCAGGTTTGATGCGGGTTTAAATGTCGTAAGTTACTTGTCGGAAAAGGTTTGTGTCGCTTTTGGATAAAAGCCAAGGCCTCCCTATACCAAGCAGGATAGAGGCTCATTGGGTCAATTTCTGCCATTCTGCCAGAATGACAGCTTTGCTTGGCTCGACTTGCTTACCGATCGCGACTGGCTCACAATGCTCAAACTTGCCGATGCATATAGTGGGTGTGCCAACGGTGGAATAGCCTTTTCACGACATCGCCGGTCAATGGAAAAATAACCCATGAAGCTGGCAGATCGCATTGAGTTACAGGTAACGAATGATGCCATGGAGGTTGTGAGAGCGTTTGCAGGTAGTTTATTGAAGCGCCCATCTTTCAAACCCAATTGGAATACTTGGTTGCCGCAAGCGGTCAAAGGTGAGTTCCTGACTGGCGTTGGCAGCGGTCGCCATGCAAGATGATAACTTACTAGGTATTGGGCCAACTTCGGCTCTGACTCATCAACTCGGAATTAGACATGCCAATCTCAGTTCAGTGCGCTTGTGGCCACAAACTCAACGTTCCTGATAATCTTGCTGGTAAGCAAGGGAAGTGCCCCAAATGCCAGCAGATCATTAAGATCCCAATGGCAAGCAACCCAAGCCCTAAGCCTCAAGCGGCAACGCCATCAGCCAGCCCCAAGAAAGCTCCGGCATCACCAGCGGTCGATTCAGGATTGGCAGCCATGCTTGAAGAAGCTGGTGTGGGGAAAAAGACCGGCCCTGCTTGTCCCAAATGCAATACTCCGATTCGCCCCGGAGCAGTTCTGTGCACGAAATGCGGACTTAATTTTGAGACCGGCGAGCAAATCAAGCAACATGAAGTCGATAGTGAATTTTCATTTGGCAACCTCTACTTAGACGAAGCCGTTTCGAATATGAAACGCGACGACGTCATGCAAGAACGTCATGAGAAAGCGGGACTTCCATGGTGGGTAATGGTTGTCCTGTTTCTCTTTGTGATCATCGCTGGTGTTGGGGCGGTACTCATTGTTGACGCACAGTTGATGGGACCTCAAGATCCAAACACTCTGGTGGGGTGGGTTCAGCAATTCCAATTGACTTTCTTAATTGGTGCTTTGCTCGGAATCACTGCGACCTTGTTAAATCTTTTCGCGGTCTTGGTAACGCTCATTCACGCCTTTATGAGGGACACGGTCAAAGGCATCATGGTTATGTTCGTGCCGTTTTATATCTTTTACTACCAAATCGTGAACTGGGCGGAAATGCAAGGTGCTTTCTTTGCATTGATCCTAGCCTCGTTTTTGGGAGGCGGTGCTGGTGCGCTTTTAGCTATGGGGGCTGGAGCTCAATAGTTTGTACAACGGATTGTAAGTTGACGCATTAGTAGGGCGTTTCAGAAAACGCAGATACATTTTTCTCCGGTGGTTAACCATGGTAAGTAGCGATCCATTTCGTACTCCCGCATCGGGCGACCGTATACTCAATACTGCACCACCGTCGCCAGGGGCTTCTTTCGGTAAACTCGACTTACTTCGAATCATTAAGTTCGTTTTTGAAAGTCCGCAGTGGACTACCAATATTTTATGGACCTCCTTGGGCTTTCTCTTCAGTGGGATGGTTGTCGGAATGTTGGCGATCCTGGGATACCAGATGGATATCGTGATCGCTGAGAATGGAAAGGAGCCACGTCGCTATCCTGATTTCGATATAAATCGAATCGGCGATTATCTGCTGCGAGGACTTTGGGTTTGGCTGTCGATGATGGTTGTCAGTATCGCAATCGGTTTCTTGCTACTACCGTTTTTTATCATCTTGCTATTCGTCATTCTCGTCTTGGCTGGAGACGGCCCTAATCGTCAACAAGAAGGAATGGGAATCATCGTAGGAATAGCGTCTACTATGATCGGCTTAGTCGGGAACGTATTGATTATGGCTGTTGTTGCACCGATTACTTTACGCGTCGGCTTAACCGGAAATTTTGCCGACTGTCTTGATTGGCGTTGGCACTTGGATTTCATCCGGCGAACGTTTTGGAGTTTGATAGGTGGAACCTTGTTTTTTATTCCGCTGATCGCAATGTATCTCTTTTTTGGGGCGGCACTCTGTTGTGTTGGAATCATCCCTGCGATTGGTTGGTTCTACCTATCGCAGGCCCAATTCTATTCCCAAATCTATCGTATCTACCTGCAACGTGGCGGGACTCCAATCGCCATTGTGCCTATCGGCCAACAGCGATTTCCAAATCTTCCTTAACCGACGTCTCCCAATTCCAAATTGTTTCCATAGCGTTTGAGTACTTGGTTCTTCAGACGCTTAAGGTCGACGCGTTCTAGTTCGGGAGACTCGTCGATGAGTTCCTGAGCAACTTTTCTGGCGAGCTCAAGAATCTTTGTATCACGATGTAAGTCGGCGATTCGTAGAGGTGGAAGGCCATGTTGCTTAGTACCTAAGAGATTTCCTGGACCTCGAATCCGAAAGTCGGTTTCCGCCAGCTCAAAACCATCTTGAGTTTTTGTCAACGCGGTCAAGCGTTCGTTGTCTTCAGAAAGGGAATCCTTACGAGGAAATACACAGAAATATCCTGGATGAATTCCCCGTCCCACGCGACCTCGCAATTGATGCAGTTGTGCCAAACCCAAGCGGTCAGCTTCCATGACCGTCATGACGCTGGCGTTGGGAACATCGATTCCAACTTCGATCACCGTGGTCGACACGAGAAGATCAATTTCATGTTCATTCAGTTTTCGAAGAGCTTCTTCCTTTTCTGCCGGAGACATTTTTCCATGTAACAAGCCCACGCGATAGTCGCGGAACTCCTGAGTGCTCAAGCGTTGATACCACTGCTCTGCCCCAATGCTTTCGGCAGCGTCGTTCCCTTCGACACGAGGCGCGACAACATAGGCCTGCCTTCCTTGCGCGAGTTGTTTGCGAACAAACTCCCACCAACTCGACATCTCGTCCTGACGACCAATGTAAGTTTTCACGATGCTTCTTCCAGGTGGTTTTTCACGCAAAGTCGAAACATCTAAGTCGCCAAACATCGTCATAGCGATAGTACGTGGTATGGGTGTCGCGGTGAGGACTAGATAATGCGGTTGAGTCTCTGTTCCACTGCGCAAACTAGCTCTTTGGCCAACACCAAATCGATGTTGTTCGTCGACGATTACGACTCCGAGCCTACAGAAATCCAGTTTGTCGGATAGCAAAGCTTGAGTTCCGACTACCAGATCAGTTGTTCCCATGGCGAGAGAGTCGAGTATCCGCTGGCGTTCGGAGCCCGTTAGGGAGCCAGTCAACAGTTCAACATGTACTCGACTGGATCGGAGATTCTCGGCTAATGTTTTGGCATGCTGGCGCGCCAGTACTTCGGTGGGTGCCATCAACGCAGCTTGATATCCATGCGCTACGGCTAGTAGCATCGCATACTGGGCAACGACCGTTTTCCCACTGCCAACATCCCCTTGAATAAGTCGATTCATCGGGACATTGCGTCCCATGTCGTTACCCACGTCCATGATCGCGCGTCGTTGATCGCTCGTCAGTTCAAAGGGGAATCGGCTCAGTATCCTGTTGTGTATTTTGCCTGTTGCTTCGAGGACCGGCGCCGGAAGCCCCGCAACTCGCTGCCTGCGTCTGATCGCCAAGGCAAGTTGCAGAACAAGTAGCTCTTGAAAGATAAAACGATTTCGACCTCTTAACGCTTCCTCTAATGTTGCGGGTTGATGAATCAGTTTTAGGGCCTCGGAAACGCCGACGATCTTTGATTTCTCACGAATCGAATCTGGTAGGACCTCTTCAACTTGATCGGCGACCTCGGAAACCACCGCCGAAATACAGCGTCGCATATGATGATTCTGAATTCCTTCGGTTAAGCCGTACAGTGGAGTGGGTAGATTCGATGGCGCAGGTTCGTGCTCGGCAAGTTCTCGTATTTCCGGGTGAACCATTTCCCAAGCGAACCCGCTAAGTTTGACGATGCCCGTTGCCTGCAATCTCATGTTCGGTTGCAATTGCTGAAGGCGATAAGGTTGGTTGAACCACAGCAGTCGAACAGAACCGCCATCGATCTCCAGCAACACTCCAAGCAAGCTCTTTCCTTCGCCTATACCACGTAGTTCTCTTTCAACCACGCGACCCACTATCGAGCATCGCTGTTCGCTCCGCAGTTGACCAAAACTTAAAATCTCAGCCGGAGCTTGATAGTCTCTGGGAAAGTGAAATAGCAGATCCCCTGCCCTTGTAATACCGATCTTAGCTAGAAGCAAAGCCCGCTGACTGCCAACACCTGAAACAAATTGCACCGGGGTTCCCAGTTGAAGCTTTCGTTCAGACGATTCGCTTCTGAGTTCCCCTGTCGTATTGGCTGGCAATGAATTAGGAGTTGCGTCCGAGGATTGAGACGCATGAGACTCTAGCAGTTCCGCTGCAACGTCAGAGTTTGGAGCGTCTAGCGTGTTCTCGATGTTTGGCGAATCTTCTAGAGGTCTCTCGGCGCGAAGTTCCTCGTGACCGAGACGATCTTCCACCGGGAAGCCCTCTGGTTTGACGCTTTCCTCGCTATCCTGATCCGCGGCCGACATTGCCCTGACTCCTTTTTTCTCCGCTGGCGTTGTATTCAAATGTACAGATGTTGGGGCGATTCAGTCAAGAACCCAAAAAGAAAAACCCGTGAGCTTTTAAACTCACGGGTTGTGAATAATTCGTTCAAAGCCATGCGACCTCAGAAAAGAGGTCCAAGCCTAAAACTTCTCATACCAGAATCTACAGTCACCATGGTCCATCGTAGCAACTATCTCGACCCAAACTAACAGGCCTTAATTGTCACTAAACATTCAGTTTTCAAGTCTAAACATTAGCGGCTACCGGCATTGGAGCGATTTGGTACGCGCGCGATCGGTACAGGAAGTCAATCAAGTTTCCTTCATGCGGCTGAAGCCAATTCAATCGACTCGTCGGAATCGGGCCAATATTCAATCGATCGATATGCACCGATTCGGTCAATTCGCCGATCCACTTTGGATCTGAGGTTAGTGCCGTACCGATCAAGGTTTGGCCTATCTTGCTGAGCATATCCTTCTGCGGGCACTGCACCACAGTTGCAAATGGGAACATGTACTCTTTCGAAGCCACACCCCGCTCTGGTGAATCGCAATGTACAATCA
>JBEGUT010000261.1:0-6116 GCA_041178745.1 Planctomycetota bacterium
TGGGACCGCGCTCAACCATTGCGGTTCATGAGCCATAACGGCGAAATCAATACGCTACGCGGCAATGTGAACTGGATGCGAGCGCGACAGGGTACTGCTGCTAGCGAACTTTACGGCGATGAGCTCTCGAAGCTCTTTCCTGTGGTCGAGCCTGACTGCAGCGATAGTGGAACGTTCGATAACGTGCTTGAGTTTCTGTTGATGAACGGCAGAACGCTTCCTGGCGCTATGATGATCATGGTTCCTGAAGCGTGGCAGAAGCATGAGACGATGAGCGAAGAGAAGCGAGCATTCTACGAATTCTTCAGTTGCACGATGGAGCCTTGGGATGGGCCGGCATCGATGACCTTCACCGATGGAAAGGTGATCGGCGCTACGCTCGATCGAAACGGCCTAAGGCCGAGCCGTTACTATTTGACTCATGACGACCGTGTGATCATGGCCAGCGAAGTAGGTGTGTTGCCGATTGCTCCTGAGTTGGTCAAAGAAAAAGGACGATTGCAGCCTGGCAGAATGTTCTTGGTGGATTTTGAGCAGGGTCGATTGGTTCCTGACGAGGAACTGAAGAAGCAGTATGCAGCGCGTCGAACCTTCGGTCCTTGGCTGCGCGAGCAACGCATCACGTTGGATGAGCTTTCTCCAAAGAGTGAACCACATGGATTTTATCCTGACTCTTTGATGCCTCGATTGCAAGCGTTCGGCTACACGATTGAGACGATGCAATTCATGTTGCTGCCGATGATCAAAGAGGCTCGCGATCCGATTGGCTCCATGGGTAATGACTCTGCCTTGGCTTGCTTGAGCGATCAGCCGCGAATGATTTACGATTATTTCAAGCAGCTTTTCGCACAGGTGACCAATCCGGCAATTGATTCCATTCGCGAAGAAGTGATCATGTCGCTGGAGTGTTACATTGGACCGGAGCAGAATCTCCTATCGGTGACCCCCGAGCATGCTCATCGACTGTTGATCCCACACCCGATTTTGACCAACGAAGAGTTGGCTGCATTGGCCCATATGACCAAGCGCGGCTGGCGAACCAAGATGATCGATATCACGTTCGATCGCAAAGTGGGTAAGGCTGGGTTGACTGAAACGCTCGATCGAATTTGCCGCGAAGCGGAGCAGGCGATCGATGAGGGATACACGTTGGTTGTATTGACCGACCGAGCTGTGGGGCAGGAGCGAGTTGCCGTAAGTACGCTATTAGCTTGCGGAGCCGTTCATCATCATTTGGTTGGACAAGCGAAGCGAACTCGAATCGGTATTGTCTTGGAGACCGGTGAAGCTCGCGAAGTTCATCACCACTGCTTGCTGGTTGGTTATGGAGCTGATGCGATCAATCCTTATCTAGCTTTTGAAGCTTTATGGCAGTCGACTCGCGATGGGTTGTTGCCCGCAGACAAATACGACGATGACAAAGTTGTTGGAGCATATCGCAAAGCAGTTGCCAAGGGGATGCTCAAGGTGATGGCTAAGATGGGCATCAGTACGCTGCAAAGCTACAAAGGTGCTCAGATCTTTGAAGCCGTTGGTTTAAAGGATGAAGTTATCGCAAAGTGCTTTGCGGGAACAGCGAGCCGTATTCAAGGTGTTAGCTTTAATGTCCTGGCCGAAGAAACCTTGCGTCGTCACGAACTTGGTTATCCACATGAGTCCAAGCGATCCTTGCCGGTGTTGCCCAATCCCGGTGAGTTTCACTGGCGAGCGGAAGGCGAACATCATGGTTGGGATCCGCAAGCGATCGCCGATCTACAAGTCGCAGCGAGGGCAGGCGATACGAATGCCTACTGGCGTTTTGCTGAGCACATCAATCAAAGCAACAAAACTCGATATGCTCTGCGTGGCTTGATCGAGTTTCGCGAAGGTGTCGCTGGCCCAGAGGTTCCACTGGACGAGGTTGAACCTGCGAAAAGTATTGTAAAAAGGTTTTGCACCGGAGCGATGAGTTTCGGATCGATCAGTGCCGAAGCCCATGAGACGCTTGCCATTGCGATGAATCGTATCGGCGGTAAGAGCAATACGGGAGAAGGTGGAGAGGATCCGGTTCGGTTTAAGCCTCTTCCCGATGGTGACTCCAAGCGATCAGCTATCAAGCAAGTTGCCTCTGGACGATTTGGTGTCACGATTGAATATCTATCGAATGCCGACGAACTGCAGATCAAGATCTCTCAGGGTGCTAAGCCGGGAGAAGGTGGTGAGTTGCCCGGTGGTAAGGTTGACAAAAACATTGCTCGAATTCGTTACAGCACGCCTGGCGTAGGTTTGATCAGTCCACCTCCGCATCACGATATTTATTCGATCGAAGATCTCGCTCAGTTGATCCACGATTTGAAGAATGCTAATCCATCGGCGCGCATCAGCGTGAAGCTGGTTAGCGAAGTGGGGGTTGGTGTGGTCGCATCGGGAGTTGCCAAGGCTCACGCGGAGCATATCGTGATTGCCGGTGACGTGGGTGGTACTGGTGCTTCTCCTTTGACGAGTATCAAGCATGCGGGTTTGCCATGGGAATTGGGAATCGCTGAAGCTCACCAGACCTTAGTGATGAACGATTTGCGTAGTCGCGTGGTTTTGCAGACCGATGGTGGTTTGAAGACGGGTCGCGATGTGGCCATCGCTGCCTTGCTTGGTGCAGAGGAGTTTGGATTTGCTACTGCTCCTCTCATTACGATTGGCTGCATCATGATGCGTAAGTGCCACTTGAATACTTGCCCGGTCGGCGTGGCTACGCAGGATCCGGAACTCAGGGCGAAGTTCAAAGGTAAGCCTGAGCACGTTGTGAATTATCTGTTCATGGTGGCTGAGGACTTGCGACGTATCATGGCAAAGCTCGGTTTCCGTCGTATCGATGATATGATCGGACGCGTCGATTGCTTGAATACCAACAAAGCGATCGCGCATTGGAAGACAGACGGGCTAGACCTATCGCCCGTGTTGACGATGGCCAAACGTCCTCATGGAAGTGTGCAGGTACGTTGCGTTCAATCGCAAGATCATGGACTTGAACTCGCCTTGGATAACCATTTGATCAAAGAAGCGAAAGATGCTTTGGAGAATCGTAAAGCGGTGCGCATCGAGTCTAAGATTGTGAATATCAATCGAACAGTCGGAACGATGTTGAGCCACGAAGTCGCTAAACGCTATGGTCAGGCGGGACTTCCCACCGACACCATTCACGTCAAACTCAATGGTTCAGCAGGTCAGAGTTTGGGAGCGTTTCTCGCGCATGGCGTCACGTTGGAATTGGAAGGTGATGCTAATGACTATGTAGGTAAAGGTTTGTCAGGTGGACGCATTATTGTGTATCCACCTCGCCAGAGCACGTTTGCTGCAGAAGATAACATCATCGTAGGTAACGTCTGTTTGTATGGCGCGACGATGGGCGAGGCCTTTATTCGAGGTCGGGCGGCAGAGCGATTTGCGGTTCGCAATAGCGGTGCAGTGGCGATTTTGGAAGGCGTTGGCGATCACGGTTGTGAGTACATGACGGGAGGCCGCGTGGTCATCCTTGGTCCGACAGGACGCAATTTCGCTGCTGGTATGTCAGGTGGCATCGCGTATGTGTTAGATCGCGAAGGTGACTTCCGCATTCGCTGCAACTTGGAGTTGGTTGAACTTGAGAAGGTAGAGTCGCCGGAAGATGTCGCCGAATTGAAGGGGCTTGTTGAACGCCATCATCAATTCACGGAGTCGACCGTAGCCGCGAAACTGCTTGCCGATTGGGAAAACTCACTCAAGCAGTTCGTGAAAGTTATGCCGACGGATTACAAGCGAGTCTTGGCAGAAATGAAGCAGTCTTCAGTAGCCAAGAGCGGCGTGGGAGCTCGCTGAGGTATCACGAGTTTTCATTTGGCTTTGAAGTTTCTGAAGTAAAGTCAGTAAGAATGTTGAGTTGGTTGGAAAAGGGTTGTTGAGTCATGGGAAAGCCGACAGGATTTAAAGAGTACGATCGCAAGAAGGTTCCGTGGCGCATGCCGGTTGTGCGGCTTAGCGATTACGACGAAATTTATACGCCACCCAATGAAGAAGATCTGCGCAAACAAGGCGCGCGGTGTATGGACTGCGGCGTTCCATTTTGTCAGTCGGCAACAGGCTGTCCTATCGATAACTTGATTCCTGAATGGAACGACTTGGTTTATCAAGGGCGTTGGCAGGAAGCGGTGGAGCGATTGCATAAGACGAACAACTTTCCTGAATTCACAGGGCGAGTCTGTCCAGCGCCTTGTGAAGGTGCTTGTGTGTTGGGTATTACCAATCCACCGGTGACCATCAAGAACATCGAGAACGCGATCATCGATCGAGCGTTCGAAGAAGGCTGGGTTGTCGCTCAGCCACCTCAAGAGCGAACAGGAAAGAAGGTAGCTGTGATCGGTAGTGGACCCGCTGGTTTAGCTGCAGCCGCGCAGCTGAATCAAGCAGGGCATTTGGTTACCGTCTACGAGCGAGCAGACCGAATTGGCGGTTTGCTTACATACGGTATTCCCAACATGAAGTTGTCCAAAGATGTTGTAGCCCGCCGATTGCGTTTGATGGAACAAGAGGGCATTACGTTTGTCACGGGAGCCGATGTCGGAAGAAACGTTGATCCACAGGAGCTGCTACGAAATAACGATGCAGTTTTGTTGAGCACCGGTGCCACGAAAGCTCGTGACTTGGAAATCCCAGGCCGAACTCTCAAGGGAATCCATTTCGCGATGGAATTCCTAACGCAGAACACCAAGAGTCTTCTCGATTCGCATCATCAGGATGGCCATTTCATTTCGGCCAAAGGGAAGAAGGTCATCGTGGTAGGGGGTGGTGATACGGGTACCGACTGTATCGGCACGAGCTTACGGCACGAGTGTTCCGCTTTGATCAATTTTGAATTGATGGATCGTCCACCAGTCGACCGAGCCGACGATAATCCATGGCCACAGTGGCCACGAATCTTCCGAGTCGATTACGGCCATGAGGAAGCTGAAGCGAAATACGGCGCAGACCCTCGCCAGTACAATATTCTCTCCAAGTCGTTTGTCGATAACGGTAAAGGCGAAGTCGCTGGGATCAAAGCGGTTACAGTGGAGTGGTACAAGGAAGATGGTCGATTGAAGATGCGGGAAGTGCCAGGTAGCGAACGACTCATCGAAGCGGATTTAGTGCTTTTGGCAATGGGCTTCTTGGGACCTGAGAGCTATGTTGCTGGAGCTTTGGGTGTGCAACTGGACCCCCGCTCCAATTACATGGCCGAGCACGGTAAATACCGAACCAATGTCGATAAGGTTTTCGCGGCGGGTGACTGCCGCAGGGGCCAGTCGCTGGTGGTTTGGGCGATCAACGAAGGTCGCGGTGTCGCTAGGGCGATCGATATCTACCTACAAGGCAATAGCGTTCTTCCGGCCCCTGGTGTGACCATGGGAACTGCGACTTCGCTGCCAATCGGTTAAGCTATAGCCTGCTGAATTTGGGAGACCGACCATCGACCTAACATCGATGGTCTTTGTTTTTAGGATCTTTGAAGAAATAGGCGCTTTTTATGTCCTCTTCTGCTGCGACCGAAAGGGTTTTCAATTTTTCACCCGGGCCAGGCGTCCTCCCCTTATCTGTCTTGCAGCAGATCCAACAAGAAATGCTCTGCTTGCCAGGTGCTGGCGCATCGATACTTGAGATCAGTCACCGCAGCAAACCATTCATTCAAATCTTAGAGAACACGAAAGCTTCGCTGAGACGATTGCTCCAGATACCCGACGATTACGAAGTTATCTTTTTGCAAGGTGGAGCAAGATTGCAGTTCTCGATGATCGCTGCCAATCTTCTGCGTGGCACTTCAGGTCCCGCTCAGTACATCGTGACCGGCTCCTGGGGCAAGTACGCCGTTGAAGAAGCGAAAAAGGAAGGGCCTGTCGAAATTATCTGGGATGGTAAAGCGGATCAATACAATCGGTTGCCGCAGGCTTCGGAGTATCGGATTAATACCAATGCTTCTTACGTACACATCACCAGTAATGAAACGATCCAGGGTGTTCAATTCCAATATGAACCGGATACAGGTAATGTGCCGTTGGTTTGCGACAGCTCTTCCGATTTCCTTTACCGCCCACTACCGATTGCGAAATACGGATTGATTTACGCCTGTGCCC
>JBEGUT010000262.1:0-6108 GCA_041178745.1 Planctomycetota bacterium
GTAGTTGAGGTGGAGGTTTGGCGTAGGATGGCGGAGCCATCCACGACAAAGGAGATCCGCAACGATTTGTCCATTACGAGCAGGAGTTGCATAGTCGTGGATCGCTCCGCGATCCAACGTCTTGAGTTGAAATAGTTGGTGACTTGGTAGTTGAGGTGGAGGTTTGGCGTAGGATGGCGGAGCCATCCACGACAAAGGAGCTCCACGGCAAGACATGAAATGGAGACGGAGATACAGTGTCTCTACATAAGCGTTGGATGGCCGACGTCCTGCGCTTCAGGATAAGTTCGAATTGGCCAATGCAGTGTGAAGGATGTTCCCTCACCCACCATGCTTTCGACATCGATCGCGCCCTGATGTTCGTGAAGGATTTTCTGACTGACCGGTAAGCCCAAGCCCGTACCGCGATTGCCTTTACGAGATTCAAACACCGAGAATATCTTTCCGAGATCATCCGCCGCGATGCCGCTGCCGTTATCCGTAATCCGGATGGCAACCTGATCGCCTGCTGGACAACTTAATTCAATTCGCACTTGGGCGTTTTCTCTACCCTCCGTCGCATCGATCGCATTGCCAACAATATTCAAGATCGCTCGATGCATTCCCTCCGGATCACAGCTCACCAAAGGAAACATTTCCGGTTTATTCCAAATCAACTCCACTCCAGACTCTATAGCTCGAGTTTGCATCAGTTCACATACTTCGCTGATCGTTTCGCGAATGTCACACGCCTCCAGATTCGGCTGCCGCTCTTTGCTGAAGGATAGCATGTCCATTACCAAAGCGGAGATACGATCCTGATTGCGTTCTACGATGCGCCAGCCGCGCTGGATCACATCAATCGATTGACTTTTGATCCCTTCGTCGACTAGGTAACTTCCACCTCGTATACCCTGTAAAATATTCTTGATATGGTGCGACAAGGTTGCGATGGTATGACCCATGGTCGCTAATCGTTCCGATTGCAACACGGCTCGATAATAGGATGTGTCTTCGATCGCTAACGCTGCTTGCTGAGCGATGATCACCATCATCTGCAAGTGATCTTCTGTCAGGCAATGCTCCGCTCCCGCCTCAACGAACTGTCCAGCTGATCGTGTGGTGTCCACATAAATCGCGCCGACCAGTCCATACCTCCCCTGCATCGGTACGCATAGCGCTTCGCGAATTCCCGCCTGGACAATACTAGCCGTCGCGTCCCATCGTTGATCCTCTAATGCGTTGCTTGTCAAAACACCTTCTCGATGTTCGATGACATAGTCGAGAATCGTTTTACTAATTTCGATTCGTTCGTCAACGCGTACCGGACGTCGGTTCTTTCTAGCGGCAGGTTGAAGTTGATTCGATTCCTCATCAAGCAGCATGATACATCCACGGTCGCATTGGATCGAACCAAAAATCAATTCAAGTATTTGATTGAGCAATTGGTCGATATCGAGAGTGCGGCGTATCGCCTGCGACGTCTCGTAAATAATCTGCCACTGATTCGACGGAGTTGATGCCGTGGGAGGTGTGTCTTTTTGAGAACTGACAACTCTCAAATCTGCTGATGTAGCTGGAAAAGTGAAACTCTGTCGAATACTGGACAACTCAGCGGCCTTTACCTGCCGAACGATCTCGACACCAAAATCCGATGAAGAAGGTATCGGCTCAGTTCCTCCGGTGAAGATCATAAGCGATTTACCGATCTGGATACGATCCCCCGATCTAATCGACTCGTCCGTGATGCGTCGACCATTGACAAACGTTCCATTGGATGAGCCGAGATCGAGGATTCGATACTCATTCTCGCCGACTTTTTGTACCTCGGCATGGCGACGTGACACTTCGGTATCTTGCAACTGAATCGGATTGGTCGGATCGCGTCCCAGCGTCGCAGGAGTTTGACGCAGCACAAAGTGCCTGCCCTGATCTTTGCCGCGGATCACATACAACGAGGCCATGGTTGTCCTTTACTTTGATTTATGCGATGGAGTGCTGCGGCAGGCGTGGCTGCAATAGATAACTTCTTCCCAGTTCTTCTTCCACTTCTTTCGCCACTGAAAGGGACGCTGACAAACAGGACATATCTTGGTCGGCAATTTCATTTTCCGATCGCGATTGCGGTTCATCCGTCGCTTATCCCCAAATTACTAATACATCTCGCTGGTCAACGCAGATTATCGATTCGATTCACCAGCGGACAAACTCATTTTATGTTCTCCCAAAGCTCTTGCCACCGAGGCTACGATCACATCACCTGCACCTGCCTCAAGAAGCGACTTCGCAACTTCGCTCGCCGTCGCTCCGGATGTCAATACATCATCGACCAGCAAAATCGAGGCGCCTTGCCATCTCTTGGGCAACTTAGCCCGAAAAGCCGCTTTAACGTTCTCCCCACGCTCCGAAGCTCGCAACGTTCCCTGCTTTCGTGTTGCGCGAGATCGCCATGCATACTTCTTGGACCATGGTAATTTTAAAGTCAAAGCGATCGATTCAGCGAGTACTTCTGCTGTCGATATTTTTCGCGTCAAGCGTCGTAGCCAATGCGATGGAACCGGCATCACCAAATCAATCTCTTCAGACAATCCACACTCACGAACTCGTTCCGCCAGCAGTTTGCCAAAATACATCGTCGTCGTCTCATGGTAAGGCTGCTTCATCCCAATCACCAACTGCTGTAGCAAGCCACTGTAAGGGCCTAAAGCGACTGCCCGACTAAAAGACCATCTGCGTCCATGACAACGCAAGCAGCCAGCGGTTTCTGGTACGACCGCCGGAAGCGGCGCTCCGCAACGCAAGCAACCATGATGGATCAGACCTAGTTGACTATAGCAATGCTGGCAAATCAGAGCATCACTGGTAGGGAGCTGATTTTGACAGGCAACACATTTTGGAGGGAGGGTCAAGTCCAAGAGATCTATCGCAATTCCCCGAAGCATACGCAAGGGAAGGCTGAAATAGGCTCTAGTAGCGCGGTAGCAATCCGAATCTTCAGTTCGCAATACCTCCCCTGTGATGACCGCTTGGTTGATCGGCTCGTCGGTAAGCGAACGGGAATTCTCGCTGCTGCAATTGCTGTCATTGTTACCTACCAGAAGAGGATGCAACGGATCTATTTCCGACGATACAAGCGGACTGGAAGCCTCTGCTTTCCAGCTTTTTTCTTGGTCATCGGTTGATCGTGGATCGTTGGCCATGAACAGATCGCTTAACGTACTCGGAAAGTTATAAATTCATCAGGGAAAGAAAATAGCTAAGAGCCAATGATTGAAGCAGAGAAAACTGTCAGCGACAACCGCCACACAACGACTCGCTCCGTTAGAGCAATTTTTGAGTAATCCGGACAGGATGTTTCCCTTGACCTTGAGGAATGATTTTATCTACATTTCCCAAACCATAGCAGCTTATCGTTTACGGCGAGAAGTTTCAAAGAGACAACGGTTTCCACCATGACGATGATAGATCGCTACATTCTAAGGCTTTTTCTGCGAGTGTTGCTGTTGAGCTTCTCGAGTTTGGCCGGTCTGTTGGTGATCATCAATTTATTCGCAAATCTTGATGATTTCATCGACTATGGAAAAAAACAAGGGAGCATGGGGGCCATCTTGTTCCTCTATTATGCTCCATTCTTGTTGAGTCTTTTCGAGCGTCTTTGCGGGCTATTAGCGATGATGTCGGTCTTGTTTGTCGTTGCGTGGTTGTATCGTACCAACGAGTTTACCGCTTTGATGGCAGCGGGAATCAGCAAAGGAAGAGTCGTCCGACCGCTTTTAATTGGTTCGTTGGTCGTGGTTGCAGGGGCTGCGATTTGCCGTGAATTCGTGATTCCCAAATATCAAGATATTTTGGATCGCAAGCCCCAGGACTTGAGTGGCGAATTACCGCGTCAGCTCAAGCCTGCTTACGATCGTATCACGGGTGTGCTTATTGGTGGACGTCATCTGTTACCTATGAAAAATGAAGTGGTCGATGTGTCGTTGCGAATGCCACCCGCACTGTGGCGCGAAGGACGACAGATTCTCGCTTCCAATGCAGTGTACGAAAAAGCGGATGGAGATCGGCCCGGTGGATATCGATTACGAGCGGTTTCTAGCCCTGCGAAACTATCCGAGAAAGAAGATTTGATTCTTGGTGATCGACCGGTTTTGTTAACTGCCAAAAACCATACATGGTTGCAACCTGGAGAGTGTTTTCTGGTAACGGAGGTTGATTTCGAGCATTTGCGAGGTGGCAATTCCTGGAAGCAATATGGTTCGACCTACGAAATGATCCAGCGATTGTATCGGCAGAATGTACATTACTCGGCTGATGTCAAGGTTCGAATTCATAGTCGCATTGTGCAGCCGATTCTCGATTTCTCGTTGGTGTTACTTGGTCTGCCCATTGTGCTCACAAGACCGGATCGACATCTGTTTTGGTTAGCAGGTGCCTGCTTTGGTGTCGTTGGCATTTTTATGGGAGTAACGATTGCCATTCATGCACTGGGAGAAACTGGTTCGTTAATCGACCCCGCCTTGGCTGCATGGATACCGGTCATCGTCTTTCTACCGCTGGCCTGGGCGCGAGTACGCTGGGCAATGAAGACTTAGCGAGCCATGAAAACTTAGGCTCGGTTGGGAAACCTAAGCTCAAAACAAAGTTGTTTTGCAGAAGCGGACTCCATCTGCGTGAATCGATGGATGTCAAACGGCTCAGCCAAAGCCCAATGCCTGCTGCTGATGCAGTTTCGCTTGCTAAAAAGATATAATTCTACGACAAGCGATTCGAAGGAATCCTCTCGAACGCGTTGTGGTAGTCATAAGCCCTCAACATTCAAAGCTGTGATTGCGCTTACGAATAACTATGTGTGTATCAACGAAAAGTGCCGGCCACATGGACCGGCACTTTTACCCTAACGTCTACGGATAAGGCTGACGACTTGTCGCCGCCTCTTTTCGCAGTTGATATTTTATTCGAAGTTATAAGCTTCGTTGGCGGGATCAAAATCCTTGTCATCCAAGCCTACGTTGGGCTTGAGGTTCAGATAGGTGTACTCTTCAATCACTTGAGGAGGAGCACCTACCTCTTCAGGCCAATCGTATGCTGCGTAACGAATCGGAACCTGCATTTCATCATCGATGAAGATTTGAGCGATGTGGAAATCATAAACGGGCTTTTTCTCTGCATGCGTTACTTGAAGTACGGTGCAACCGCGATCACCGATTTTAGCACCGCGTCGGAAAGTTACTTCGCATGGACCGATCTTCTTGTCACGTTCGCCACGTTCGATGAGTTTGGTGACTAGGTTTTCCACTCCGATATCGGTCAGCGGATAACGCTGGCCACTCATCGCTAAACCGCTAGTTGGGCTCAATGGGATCGCGGGGATGAGACGTCCCTTTAATCCTCCTTCATGAGCCAGCAGGTTGCCATCGCGTTGGTTTTCAACGTAGAGTACTTCGCGACCCTTCAGAGAGCTTGGCTTTAAGAAGGTCAAATAGACGGAGAAGGGAGTGACCACCTGGCCATCTACCACTTTGCGATTGCGGATTTTGCAAGAGATATACTCGTAATCACCAAGTTCATCGCCGATCCGCTCGCGTTTCACGATCGTCGCGGTGTAGTCGTTGACTTCAGACTGAATGCGTTGTAACGCTTGGCGAGCCATGTCGAGAGCCGGGTCAAGCGGGTGGTTTGCTGCAGCACCGGCAGCATCATTCTTGCTGATTCTGTAAACCGGTTCGTTGAATCGCGATTCTTCTTGAGAATAGGCATTCGGAGCTGCCGAGAATGTGGCACCCGCGAGTATCAGCAGAAACTTCGTCCCTAAACGCATCTTATCTCCCTTTCCCTGGAGCGGGATCCAATGGCCCGACCTTATCATGCGGCAAAAAACCGCCTAGCCCATACTGCTTTACAATTATCAGCTTTCTACGGATCAATCCTCAGCTTTAACAATTAACCTCTTTCTACCACTACGACCCGTACGTCTTAACGGTACGAAGCGAACCATATCGAAGCCAACAATCTCTGCTGCTTCTCAGTGTAGTGGCTTCCTAGAGTAAAGCCGCTAGATCTACCGTTCACCGCGGGTGGCTATATCATTTTCGGTAGCTTAGGTGAATGCCGAATTAAGATCTTCTGGGT
>JBEGUT010000263.1:0-6081 GCA_041178745.1 Planctomycetota bacterium
GAATCGGAAGAAGAAAAAACTCTCAGCGGTGACAGCGATTCGAAAGATAAGATTTTCGAGAAGAACTTTTATACTGATGAAATCCTTAACGTGACACGCGATTACGTAGATGCTCTTGCCGAGCAGAAGCAGGTTCGAGCGGGTTAGTCGACGTCTAAAGTTCAGAATAAATGTAAGCGGCCGTCGGATTTTTATCTGACGGCCGTTAGCATTTAGAAGCGGATTCTGTACGGTTATGACTTAACGTTGAGACTGGATCTCGCAACCAATGTCTATTTCCTGCGATTAAAGAAATGAAAGAAGGAGACATTCAATGAAGGTACAAGCTGCAAGCGACGTTACTTTGCAACCAGTTCAAATGGACGGCGCTACCGGATGTCAGGTTCGATGGTTAGTGAGTAAGTCGGACGGGGCACCTAATTTCGCAATGCGTCTGTTTGAAGTAGCTCCTGGTGGACACACGCCGAAGCATCATCATCCCTATGAGCACGAGATTTATGTCCTGGAAGGTGAGGGAATTGTTTTTCAGGGCGATAGCCCACATCAGCTACGTCCGGGTACAACGATCCTGGTTGAGTCGGATGAAATTCATCAGTTTCAGAATACTGGAAATGCGACCTTGAAGTTTCTCTGCTTAATACCGAACTCGGCCGACAATCGACCTGGTATTCAGAGGCCAGAGTGCTCTTCGGTTCAGTCCTGAAATGGGGTTGGTTGTATTGGCTTGAATCTATGGAGCAGGCCATCGATTCAAGCACCTGGTCGGGACAGGCTTTCTTCTTGAGCGAGGTGGTAGCGTGGCAAAACTAGGGGTGTCCGAACGTATCGCGCAGCTGCGCAGCGAGATCGCAGATCATGACTATCGTTATTACGTTTTAGCGGAACCGACCATCAGTGACTTGCAATACGACCGCCTGATGCAGGAACTGAAAGATCTCGAAGAAAAGCATCCGGAGTTGGTATCTGCTGAGAGTCCTACTCAACGAGTTGGTGATCAACCTCTCACAGAGCTAAATCAGATTCGCCATCGAGTACCGATGTTATCGATCGATAACACCTATACGACCGATGAATTAAAGGCTTATTTTGAGCGTACGCAGAAGCTATTAGGTTCCGAAAGTATTGATTGGGTGATCGAGTTGAAAGTCGATGGAGTCGCGGCATCGATCATTTATGAAGATGGCGTTCTGGTGCAAGCGGTCACACGTGGTGATGGTGTGATCGGTGATGATATCACCCACAATATTCGTACGATTCGTGGCGTTCCTTTGCGATTGCGAGGTGAGAAGTTTCCTCCACGCGTGGAAATTCGCGGCGAAGTGTATATGCACAACAGTGACTTGGTAACGCTGAATCAGCAGCGAGCCGAGGAGGGACTGGAGCCATTTAAAAACACTCGTAACGTCACTGCCGGTACGATTCGCTTACTCGATCCGCAATTGTGTGCAGCCCGCAATCTTCGTTTCTTTTGTCATGGTCTGGGGGCCTGTGAAGGAGCGACATGGACGGGGCATATGGAGTTTCTTGACCAAGTTGCGAAGTGGGGAATTCCGACGACCCCCAATGTTGCGTCACGAAGCAGCTTTACAGAAGTGGTTGAATACTGCGAGTCGGTGATCGAGCAGTTGCATGAGTTCGATTTCGAGGTGGATGGTATCGTCATCAAAGTAGATCGAATCGAGCAGCGTGAAAGACTTGGCACGACGGCCAAAAGTCCACGATGGATCATTGCTTACAAATTTGAAAAATATGAAGCCTCTACACGACTTCTCAAGATCAGTGTTCAGGTAGGTAAGACGGGAACAATCACGCCGGTGGCGGAATTAGAGCCTGTCGAATTGGCTGGTACCACGGTCAGTCGTGCTAGTCTGCACAATGCTGAAGAAGTTGCTCGAAAGGATATACGTGAAGGTGATTGGGTGATCGTCGAAAAAGCGGGTAAGATCATTCCGCATATCGTACGAGTCGAGAAGCATTTGCGCAAAGTAGAGTTACCTGAGTATCGGTTTCCAACGCACTGCCCTGCCTGTGATACCAAATTGGTGAAGGATGAAGGAGGTGTCTATATACGCTGCCCAGGGGAGAATTGTCCTGAACAATTACGACAGCGGTTACGATTCTTCGCATCGCGAGAAGCGATGGATATCGAGGGGCTGGGAGAAAAGCTTGTTGAGCAACTCGTACAACGAGGGTTGGTAAAATCGATCGGTGATATCTATCGACTTGATGTCGGTACGGTCGCAGACTTGCCTCGCATGGGTGAAAAATCGGCTAATAATCTGATTGAGGGAATTCAAGCCAGCAAGAACCGTGGCTTGGCTTCTGTCCTCAATGCTGTTTCGATTCGCCATGTAGGTCATCGCGTCGCGCAGCTCCTCGCGAGAAGATTTGGTTCTTTAGATAAACTCAAAGCGGCCTCGATTGAGGAACTTTCGCAGGTGCCTGAGATCGGAGCGGTGATCGCTGCAAGTCTTCATTCGTTCCTCCACGGTAAATACGGCAGTAAGATCCTGCAAGATCTTGTGGATTCTGGCGTCTCAATGGAGCAGCCTCAAGAAGTGACTTCTGGTTCGAGAAAACTTGAAGGAATGACGATCGTCGTAACGGGTAAGCTGCAGAACTATACCCGAGAGGACATCGAGGCGTTGATCGAGCGCGAAGGGGGAAAAGCTGCTGGAAGTGTTAGCAAGAAAACAAACTATGTAGTTGCCGGAGTGGATGCTGGTAGCAAATTAGAAAAAGCGCGACAACTTAAGGTCAAGGTTCTCTCGGAGCAGGAGTTCGCCGAATTGCTTCAGTAGCTCATGAGTTTGATTGAGCAGCCTCGATAACGAGTAGAGTGGAATCTATGTGCGATGCGCAACGAGGAAGGTTGTGAGTTTTCGATTGCACTTTGAGGAACAAAAAAAGGCCAGTCAAAAATTTCGACTGGCCTTCATGTTGGCAACCAAGCGAATGCGGCGAAGTTTATACTTCCTTCGCGTTGATCCAGCTCATGAGCTTACGCAATCGTCGGCCTACTTGCTCAATCATGTGGTTTCGATCACGACGACGCGATGCCTTGAAGGCTGGAGCCCCTGCTTTGTTCTCCAGGATCCATTCACGAGCGAACTGACCGGATTGGATTTCCTTCAGGATTTTCTTCATTTCCTGGCGAGTCTGATCGGTGATGATACGTGGGCCACGTGTGTAATCACCAAATTCCGCTGTATTGGAAACACTGTATCGCATGTAATTCAAGCCACCCTGATAGAACAGGTCGACGATCAGCTTTAGTTCATGCATGCACTCGAAGTAAGCCATCTCTGGCTGATAGCCTGCTTCGACCAGGGTATCAAAGCCTGCTTTAACCAGTTCGCTGACGCCGCCGCAAAGAACAACCTGTTCACCGAACAAGTCGGTTTCCGTTTCCTCGGCGATCGAGGTCTGGATGACACCACCGCGAGTACCACCGACACCCTTGGCATAAGCCAATCCGATTTGTTTGGTTTCTTCCGTGCCATTCTCGCCGATTGCGATGAGGCAAGGGACGCCACCACCTTTAACAAACTCACTGCGAACCAAATGGCCAGGCCCCTTGGGAGCAACTAACAGGGTTGCAACGCCGGGTGGAGGTTCAACTTGACCAAAATGAATGTTGAAACCGTGGGAGCACATCAAGATGTTACCAGGAATCAAGTGCGGACGAATGAATTGACGATACAAATCGCCCTGAACTTCGTCTGGCAAAAGAATGTTGACGATGTCGGCTTTCTTGGTAGCGTCTTCCAGCGACATGGGTTGAAAGCCGTGTTGAACTGCTAAATCGTAGTTAGGTCCGCCTGGGCGTTGGCCGATGATGACTTCGCAGCCGCTGTCGCGCAGGTTTTGTGCTTGGGCATGACCCTGGGAGCCGTAGCCGAGAATGGCGATAGTCTTGCCCTTCAGTTTGGAAAGGTCGGCATCGTTATCGTAGTAAATCGTTGCTGCCATGATGATTTCAGTCTCTCTGGGATTCGATGAAATGGGTGAATGTGAAAGCGGGTTCGCAGATTGAACCGCGGCCGCGTGGTGATAGGATCATCGCAAGTGAATCAGGATGGATTCTCGCTTCCGCTTGCAGCTTCCGCGCCGCCTGCGCGACGATAGTCCGAAGCACTACGAACCATTGCGATTCGCCCGGTGCGAACCAATTCGATAATGCCGTAGGGTCGCATCCGTTCGATGAAGGCTTCGACCTTGCTCTCTCGTCCCGAAATTTCGATCATGATCTCCTCAGGGCCAACATCGACGATGCGACCACGGAAGATTTCGACCAACTCGCGGATTTCCGATCGAGGTCCACCAGGCAGAGCTTTGACCTTGAGCAGCATTAAATCGCGTTCGACGTAATCCTGTGAGCTGATATCGTCGACTTGAACGACCGTAACGATTTTCTCTAACTGCTTTTGAACCTGCTGTAGGACGTGATCATCACCCACAACGACGAAGGTCATCCGGGAGAGTTCTGGATTTTCGGTAGCACCTACAGCGAGTGAATCGATGTTGTACCCGCGCGAAGCGAGCATGCCCGAAATGTGCGAAAGAACACCTGGAACGTTTTGAACTAAAGCCGATAGGACGTGCCGCATTGGAATCGCTTTGTTTAACGCCGCTTCATGATAGAGCGGACTGTAGGGGACTGAAGCCTAAAACATCATGATAACTAGCGTTGCCAACACTCACAACTCCCGCTGTCCGCTACGGGGTTTGGACGGTTAGTGAAGCTGGAGGATCTGAATCAGGAACCTTGAGTTCACTTCGTAAACGTTTGAGTTCCGCATGTAATTTCTCACGCTGCTCGGAGTATTCGGAATTTTGATAGTAATTGGTTAGTTCGCCTGGGTCTTTCTCTCGGTCAAAAAGCTCCCAGTAATCTAGATCGTTACCGTAGAAATGGACTAGTTTATAGCGATCTGTAACGACTCCGTAATGCTTTCGGACGTCATGCACGCCAGGGTATTCGTAATAGTGATAGTAAAAGCTTTTGCGCCAATCTGCTGGGGTAGCTCCAGCCAATAAAGGTCGCAGGCTCTTTCCTTGCATGTCAGCTGGAATCTCAACACCAGCGGCATCTAGAAAAGTTTCTGCGAAATCGACGTTACTTACCAGATCCTGGTTTACCGATCCGGGCTTAGTAACTCCGGGCCATTTCACCAAGAGAGGAGTACGCAGCGATTCTTCGAAGATCCAACGTTTATCGAACCAGCCATGTTCACCTAAATAAAAACCTTGATCGGAAGCATAAACGACAATGGTTGAGTCTTCTAAGTTGTTATCTCGAAGGTAGTCTAACACCCTTCCGACGCTCTCATCGACCGCTTTGATGCAGCCGAGATAGTCGTGCATGTAACGCTGGTATTTCCAGCGGATCAAATCTTTACCGCTGAGATTGCTTTCCCGGAACTTCGCATTGCGAGGCTCGTAGTAACTGTCCCAGATTTTCTTTTGCTCAGCGGTGAAATTGTTCATCGGTTTGAGCTTAAGGTCGTTGGGAGTCATTGTTTTTTCGATCGACATATCCTGCAACTTCTCTGCATCGCCTCGACCCTCGAAATCATCGAAAAGAGACTCAGGTTCTGGATAGACACGATCGTTGTCATGACCTAGATGTCGCAGTGCTGGCGACCATTCGCGATGGGGTGCTTTGTGTTGGCACATGAGCATGAAGGGCTTGTCTTTATCTCGTTGATCAAGCCACTGCAGTGAAAGATCGGTGATGATGTCGGTCGTATAACCTTCATGCTTTACCTTCTTGCCGTTATCGAACATGGGTGGGTTGTAATAAAGCCCTTGTCCGGGAAGGATGTGCCAGTAGTCAAATCCTGTTGGATCAGTTACCAGATGCCACTTACCGATAACCGCGGTCTGGTAGCCCACTTGCTGCAGAAGTTTAGGAAAGGTTTGTTGGCTGCCATCGAATCGCCCACCGTCGTTATTGAAGAAACCATTGAGATGGCTGTACTTGCCAGTCAGTATTACAGCTCTGCTTGGACCACAAATCGAATTAGTAACAAGGCAGCGATCGAAACGCATTCCCTCGCTGGCGATTCGATCGAGGTT
>JBEGUT010000264.1:0-6076 GCA_041178745.1 Planctomycetota bacterium
CTTCTACTCTGATCGGCCCATACCACCCTTTGCTCGTCTAGTCCTCAATCGCGAAATCGCGAATCGAGGCTTTGTCCCTGGTGAGATTCGTAGGATCAGTTCAAGCAGAGGAAAGAAAAATGTGGTCACCAGTAAACTTCTTTCGAACTGGGCGATCTCAAAAGACGATGAAATGAGAATTACAAAAGTCGGTGCAATGCTCGTCGATTTCAAGATCGTTGATATCAGTAGCTTCTTGACGACGCCAGTTCCGCAAGCCGCTCAAAAGGAACCTACAGCTCTTTCGCGTTAGATCTAGCAAACAAGTTGCTGAGCCGCTCATTCGTTAAGCGATTTGCATAAGCGGACCTATCGTACAATCGCTGTATCTGAAGTTAGCGGTGGGTGATTCGTCGTTAACGCAGATTATATTTGATGATGCAATAGAGAGTACGCACCAAGTCGCGCCAGCCGATCTTCTTGCCTTCCTGCCAACCACGAGCATGATAGGTGACAGGCATTTCGAAGATATGGGCTCCACACTTACCCATTTTAGCCGTGATTTCAGGTTCGAAACCGAACCCGTTCTCTTCAAGCTGGATCGACTGAATCAACTCACGTCGAAATGCCTTGTAGCATGTTTCCATGTCCGTCAATGATTGTCGCGACATCATGTTGGACAAAGAAGTCAGTAGCCAGTTTCCGAAGCGGTGAATACGCGACGGATCTTGCTCAGCATGACCGAGGTAGCGCGAGCCATAGACAACATCGGTGACGCCATCGAGTAAGGGCTGAATCAGTGTCGCAATGTTGGAAGGATCGTACTCTAAGTCCGCATCTTGGATGATGACGATATCGCCGGAAGCTCGCGCGATTCCAGTGCGCAATGCGGCACCCTTCCCTCGATTCACATCATGTGTGAAACAACGCACGGAAGGGTGGTCGGTGAAAACTTGCAATGAATCCCACGTTCCGTCTGAACTTCCGTCGTTAACAACAATGACCTCAAGTTGGATCGGTAAGGCCAAGACCTTATCGATCACTCGGATTATTGTCTGCTGCTCGTTGTATACCGGAATGATCACGCTGAGGACTGGATGAGTCGTTGTTGGAACATTTTGGCGATCCACATTGGAAATGGCCGCATCAATCCTCTTAAACGTATCCTCGACCGAGTTGATCAGGCAGTCGAGCGTTGGGCCATCCAGAGGGCGTTCCTTGGTGTTGGTGCGAGCAACGGCAAGGTTCATGGCTACTTGGCTAAGAGTCTTCAAGTCCGGCACGCAGAGATTCCTTCGAAAAAGCGAGAGTCCTCTTCCCTATGCGATGCTGTATCGACGCGGAAGTACTGCAATCTTCCCTCTCGTCGGGTCGGATGTTTGAATAACCGTTACATCGAGTCCGAGAATTCTGACGACGCATACTGCCTTGAACGATTGTTACGAATGTGTCAAGTAGAGCGGCGTTTCAAGAAGAAATGATGGAACGCAAACCAGCAAAATCTGGTATGCTCAAAGCTGCGGCTATGTGAGAATCACAACCCAGCTAATTTCTTCCGGTCGGCATTTGCTTTCGGGCTTTTCCTACAGCCGAGAGAAGGTGCCCCGATGGGTTGCGGTATACGCAAATGATCAAGCCAAAGCGTGTTGGAGGCGCAGGTTCGATGGAGGGGTTTCATTTAGCGATAGCAGTAGGGCCACTAGCGCTCTACTTGTTACTGATTGGATCGATTCGATTGCGACCGCATCCGTTTGTTACCAGCGGTGCGAAAGACAATGCGACCTTAGCGATTGGTTTAGTTGGATTGATGATGATCGGTCCGATGGAACTTTTTTTTCCACAGCAAGCAGCGATAACCCTGGGGGCTTGGGTTTGGGTTATTCTTTTGCTCTTCTACTCACTATGCATCGCATTATGGTTACTCACATCGCGAAGACGATTGGTTGTTTATGGTATGAATGAGTCGCACTTACGAGACTCACTTTTAGAAGTGGCACATGCTATGGATTCCGAAGCGCGTTGGGTTGGCGATGTGCTTCAGTTTCCTACGAAAGCGATCAATGTTTCTTTAGAGATGTCTGGGAATCGAACAGTAGGTCAGTTGTTGGCTGCAGGCGAGCGCCAAGATTGGGATTCCTGGTTTGACTTTGAAGAGAGAGTCGTTGCGAAGGCGGAAGCTCTTCCAAGCGAAGATCGCTCTTCTGGCTGGATGCTCTTAGCCACGGGAACGCTGATGCTAACCGCCGCTGGCTGGAGTCTTCTTTATGATCTACCAAGCAGCATTCAAGCGATGAAAGAAATGTTGAGGTGGTAGGTCCTTCCGTTGCAGGAAAGGTTTTCAACCTCAACGAAAAAGCGACGAACAATCTGCTGGATGTCTTCCTCGCAAGACCCTTAGGCTTCGAACATCGATAGTGGTGTTTTAAAGATCCACCACCTCTATATCAAAAGACGATCGCAATGACTTACCGGTAAACTTGAAAAAGTTTTACTGATCGTTTCCAGCATTACCGGGAGCAGCGTTCCCTGCAGCTTCGCCAGGTGCTGCGTTTCCAGGAGCGGCTGCGCCAGGCGCTGTATTACCGGGTGCTGCGTTTCCAGGTGCTGCTGCGCCAGGAGCTGCATTACCAGGTGCTGCGGCATTACCAGCTGGATTCTCGGCTCCTGGAGCGGCTGCGCCGTTTCCTTCAGCCGGTTTTCCTTCACCATCCGCATTGGATGCAACCTCGGATTCGCCTTCTTTTGCTGCGTCTTCTTTCGCTTTTTCCTTTTCGTAAATCTCCATGCCGGGGATCGCATCAGCCGCATTGGCAAGTTTATCGATAGGGCTTTCTGTGGTGCTGACCAATGTCTTGGTGTTGGTTATCGTTTTGTTGCCTAGAGCATCAAACAAGTCGTCAATGGTGCTCAAGAGTTTCTTCGATGGCGCGGCAAGTGCATTATCTTCCTTCATGCCACCCACGAGTCCTTTGCCGACAGGTTTTTTGTCGGTCGCATAGGTCTTGCCGTCTAAAGCTAGGTAGACGCTTTCAAGAATGTAATACATGCGGCGACGGGCCGTCTTGGTTGCGAGATCCTGCGTATCATCAGGATCTTTATCCGCTCCTTTGCCTCCACCTTTACCACCGGGGCCACCCTTGCCGAGCATACCACCTTTCATCATGTCGCCGATGTCGCCGCCGAGGTCCATACCTGCACCACCGCCACCCATGCCACCAGGTCCCATGCCGCCAGGTCCCATACCGCCTGAACCACCCATTCCCATCATCGAGGAAACTTGCTTCTCAGGACCACGAAGAATGTTCAGCCAGTTAGCTGTTTCAGATCTTGCTAAGTATGATGCGCCGGCCACAAGTTGCTTCTGAGTCGCTTCGTCTAAACTATCGAGTTGCCATCGTGGCAAGCTGCGGAAGATGGCAGTGCGAAGCATCGTTGGTTGCTGCGGATCAGCAGCCATGGCAGCAAGCTTAGGAATCATTGCAGCGTGCTTGCTGCTGGTAAAATTATCGAGGATGTCAAGCGACATGCGTTGCAAGTAAGCATGAGCTTCTGGCGATCGCTTCGATGGTCGAGGTTGTTCGATAACATTCTGCAGAGTCGTCGCTACCAGGTCACGTGCGTTAGGCTGCCAAGCATAGGAGCCATATCGAACCTGACGATCCAGTCCTACCAAGCTCGCTGCGATCAAGCCATCGAGTTGATCCTTCTGGTTGAGTTGATCGAGCATGAATTTTACGTTGTTGCGAGGCTTTGGAGGTTTACCAGTGGAAAGCTCAGCTGGTTCATTATCCATCTCACCGATAAGAATCAGTGCAGCGACACGACTTGAGGGCGAGATCTTGTCGTTGGCTACGACAGTTTTCAAAGGAGCTTCCAACGAGCGAGTAATGAAATCTCTTATCTCCTGAGTTTTGGCATTACGAAGGTCGCCAAATATTTCCCTTCGCGCGCGCTCAGCAAAGGCAGGGTTCGTTAAGGCGGGAACCAAAAAGCCGGTGTAATACTTCTCCGCTTTCTGACCAGCTTCCCCAGCGAGATCCGTCGATTGGCCACTGAGCAGAGCTCGCTTCAGGTTGGAAGCCGCAGTGCGATCCGCGTCTTTGGTCATTTCAGCTGAGAAAGGTATGATTTCGGGCTCTTGCCCACGAGCTGTTGGGAAACCACCCGAAGAACTAAAGCCACAAACCAAAAGCCCAACCATCAACCACCAACGGTTAGATCGAACCGACTTGCGGAGTGACATCAACTTCATGTCCCGAAACCTCAAAAGCCACTTGGGGGCAATGATAAAGACCGATCAAAGAAAAGAGAAAAAACATATGTTTTTCCACTCTGTTATTCTATCTACCCGGTCGCCGTAAAGCACCTTATTTTCCCCCAAATTCTTGCAACTGTCGGACCGAATATCGCCTGTCGGGCCGGCTCGACGCGCTTCGGAGTGCTACTGAATGCTAGCCGTTATCAGCCGCTCAGCCGCATGAATCGGCGCAGGTGGATCCCTGAACACGATGCACTTCGGGAGGGGGGTAAACGCCCGGAAGATCCAGCGAATAATGCTTTTTTAGGACCGCTTCCCAATCTTCACCGTTCTGGATCTTGGCGAAATCAGACCGAACATCGATATAGTTGGGATGGCTCGCCGAATACTTGATTCCGAACTTCCGCATCATCACCCCAACTCTGTCAGCTCCATAAAGCTCGGTCGCAAGAGACCAATGCTCCCGCATCACCTCTGCCTGTTCCCTCAAACTCGGAGGGGGAGGAAGCGGTTTTCCTTCACCGAGTGCACGGGCTTGAGTGAAAATCCAGGGATTCCCAATGCAACCACGAGCAACGGTAACGCCGTCTACCCCGGTCTGCTCAATCATCCTCCAACAGTCGGCAGCGGAAAAAAGATCGCCCGAACCTAAAATAGTTCGTTCCCCAACATGTTGTTTCACATCCCGAAGAAACTCCCAACGACTAGGGCCCTTGTACTTTTGCTCAACCGTTCGCCCATGAACTGTTACCCCCGCGATTCCATAGTCGAAAGCGCCATCGAGTATCTTAAAAAAGTTATCGCGACTCTCTCCGCTGTCGTCCATTCCGCGTCGCATCTTAAGTGTGACCGGGATATCCGTAGGAACAATATCGCGAGTACGACGAACGATTTCCAAAGCGATATCAGGCTGGCTGAGGTGGTAGCCCCCCCGGCATCGCCCCAAAACTTTCTTGACCGGACAGCCAAAGTTGATATCGATCACCGCAAAGCCCGCTTCCACCAATCGCTTTGCGCCCCCTGCAAATTGCTCTGGTTCAGCTCCCATTAACTGCCCCGCAACAGGCTGCTCTTCCGGCGAGTTGTATAAGAAGTGCCGATTGCGGCTTCGGTCACGCATCGAAACGAGAAACTGATCCAGCATTACTTCGCAAAGCGAGTAAGATGCTCCATGTCGCCGAGCTAATAGCCGCATTGGCCAATCGCTGTAGCCAGACAACGCAGCCTGCACCACCGGAAAACCAATTCGTACCTTGCCGATGATAAGCGGCTTCCAAGTCTCATTTGGATTAGTTGGTGTGATCGCTAAAGTCGACATTTTTTACTTAAGTTAACATACCGCTTTGGGCGATATTTTTATTTATGAATAGATCGTTCCCATGCGCCCAGACTATCTTGAAGCAACCGAGGATGCTAGTCTGCATCCCCCCCTTTGCAGAGGCATCGCGGGATAACTTAAGCATTATCTCATGCTTCAATAAACTTGCGAGAAGTATTTTATTGATTCTCGCCGCCGTAATCTCCATCTCCGCGACGGGCTGTGCCCTCGGAAGAAGAGTTCCTGCAGAGCATCTTCCTACTGTTTCTTCACCAGTCGAGAATGAGTCTGGGACAACCTACGGACCATCCCCGGTAGCTCTAACATCTGGCACATTGCCAGCAATTTCATCTAACATTAGCACCCAACAAGCCCACTACGCACCTGGTAATGAGACGCCTCGACCAGCTATCGTTTCTAACCCATGGCCCGCCTTGAATTCTGCAACCGCCGTTTCGCACCAAAGTGGTTGCTCCTGTCATGCGCATCAGTCAGCCGACCCAGAAAGATTCTCTTACCAT
>JBEGUT010000265.1:0-6070 GCA_041178745.1 Planctomycetota bacterium
TCTTTCTCCATCCGTTACTGGCGAAGAGGAACAGAAAGGATTGGTTCCATGTGTTGGATCTGGTATCGCCCAGTCGACAGCGGATTTCCAAAGCAGTTCACCTGTCTTGAGTGAAAAGCACATAAGCATACGGGTCGTGGTAGAGGCCTGCGTTAAGAAGATGCGATCCTGCCAAACCACGGGAGTCGAGTTGCCTGCTTCGGGCAGTGGCGTCTTCCAGGCGACATTCTTGTCGATGCTCCAGGAAGTTGGTAATACTTTTGCGGAACTGGTTCCATCCCCACGAGGGCCTCGCCATTGCCCCCATTCTTCAGCTGCAAGGTTCGTGCAGAATGAAGATAAGGCGAGAGTCACTGAGGAAAGAAGGATCAAGCGTATCAGCATGTTTGTAACACTCGCAATATTTATTTTGGGATTGGTTTTGATAAAGATTGATCGACGAAAAACACTAAGTTATCTGCAGAGATATTATCTGATTTGCGAAGCATCAGATATGCCATGCGAAAGTTTGTTGTTATGGACCTCATTTCCCTTTCCACCTTCGATCCGAAGCGATACGGAATCTGGCCGTTGTTGTCGGCGATCACGAATCAAGCAACCGGTGACCAGGGATTCTTTGGTGTTCTTGAGTAAGATACCTGGACCATCGGAATCAAAAATGGAGCAGTTTGAGATATTCATATCGCTGCAGTCCTCGATAACAATGGCAGCCGGTTGTCGCATAACGCCGTTGACAACGAGACCAGTCAATATGGAGTCACTGCAATTCCGAATTGCGATAGCATCGTTGGATTTGGCTGTATCGCCCTGATAATAGGGTGGATTGCGGTCAAAGCTGTTGTTGGCGATGACCATTGCAACGCAATCTTCAACGAACATGTTGTATTGATGTCCCTCGCCAAAACTATTTCCCGATATCGTTGCACCACGAACATGCTTGAGGTGAACATTCACTTGAGTATCTGTCAGGATGTTGTCGGCGATAGTTAAGTGGCCCCAGCGAGAGTTTTTGTCTTCTTTAGTGATTTGCCCAGGGGCTCCATTACCTAGAAAAACGATGTTCGCTGATTTGGGAAAGTCAGCGCTATGCTGCAGAGTGCAACCTGTGATGGCGACTTCAGCGGTAGAACCTTGACTGCAATCGATAAAGACATTGGCATTGAAGGAGTCCTGGTCAGACATGTTCGCTTCGATATCACATGACCCAATATGGATATTCCTTACTCCTCCTCCTGTAACCACAATGCCTCCTATTGCGTTGTAGCTGATATGGCATCCGGTGATGTTGGATTGGTGAAGATCGACGTGGTCGTAGTAGATGCCTACGCCACGGTTTTTGTAGAGGTGACAGTGATTGATAATGATATTTCGGTTTCGTTTTGTTAGATGGATTGCGTGCCGCGTTTCACGGATTAGAACATGATCGATGGTAAGTTGCATGGTTCCTGTTGCTTCGATACCATCCGCTTCTGGATGCGCTCCCACAACTTCAAGGCCTTGAACTTTGGGCATTCTCTGCTTATCCCAAACATTTTGTTGGACAGTTTTGGGGTCGGCGGTTCCCTGATGAGTACCAATAAAGTGAAAGGCCGGCCCCGGCCCATTCATGATAATGCGTGTGGTCCCATCGCCGATGAGCGAGGAGAAGCCAACACGATCAAGGTCGATGCGAATAGTGCGGGTGATACGGAATATTCCACTGGCGAAGTGAATCGAACCTTTGGCTGAGTCGACTGCTTCTTGGATCCTTGCGGTGTCGTCCTCCGCGGTGGTTTCTGTGGAATTCTTGGCAGGCTCAAGTATTGTTTGTGCGTGGAGGGGCCGGCTGCCAATGCATATCGTCAGAAGTAGCGATGTCAGAAGAAAAGTTCTGAAAAAACACGGGCTCACAGTCGACATCGATTGCCTCACAGTTGCGAATCAAGAAAAGAATTCAAGAGGTTACCCGGGAAAGACGTAGGGTTTTCTGTAGTCGACTTTCAGTAGTTTGTTAGCCGCGTCATTGTTGGTAAAAGACTCAGATTGAGCATCCCATTTCAAGTGAGACTCAGTGCGATGCGCAATACCTCCGATCAAAGCAGCGGACGTGCAGCGGTGTCCATACTCGATGCTGCAACTGGGCGTTTCTCGTGACTTAACGCAATCGAGAAAGTTGCGAGCGTGATTGGTATCGTTAATGGATCCGTCAACCTTTTTGGCATCGATCAACGGTTTGCTGCCGGTGCGCCAGCCGCGTTCAAGATTGCGATCTATGGGCGACCTTGCAGCGAATTCATTGGGAGTCACCGATTCGGGAACAATTTCGTAACCGCTGCTGCTGAAGTACATAGTTCCTGATGTACCGCGAAATTCGATCTCACAGGGACGTACTGCTGGAGTGGCTCCAGACGCATTAAATTGAGAAAAAGTAACAAGCGTATTGTTTGGATAATGCCATAGAACCTCCATCGTGTCAGGGACCTCGCGGTTATCGTAGTCGACGAATTTTCCACCCATGGCTGTTACTGCGAGAGGGGCATCGACTCCCAGGGAGCGATGGATTTGAGCAAGATAGTGAACGCCAAAGTTTGTGAGCTGTCCGCCGGAATAATCATAGAACCAGCGGAAGCGGTAGAAGGATCGGTTTTTGTTATACGGTCGCTGGGGGGCTGGGCCCTGCCAAGCGTCCCAGTCAAAGTCCCCTGGTGGTTCGGAATCATTTGGCCTGCCAATTCCTTTTGGCCATTCGTTTTGAACATGGAACGCACGGACTACGGAGACCTTGCCAATCGCTCCACTCTTAATAAGCTGCGATGCTTCGGCGGCCATCGGACTTGAAAGTCGTTGGATGCCGCACTGCGCGACTCGCTTGTTATTCTTGGCGGCATCAACCATCGCGCGGCCTTCGGCAACGCAGAGCGAGAGTGGTTTTTCGACATAGACATCTTTACCAGCGTTACAGGCTTCGATCATTTGCAGGGCATGCCAGTGGTCTGGTGTTACGATGACTACTGCATCGATATCTTTTTGCTCCAGCAACTTCCGATAGTCGCGATACTGGGTTGGATTAGTGCCTACTTTTTTGGAAGCAAAGTCAACGTAGGGTTGATAGATGTCGCACAAAGCAACGATCTCTGCATCCTTGTGAGTGAGGAAGGCCGAAAGCACTTGATCGCCACGATTGCCTAAGCCAATAAAACCGAGTCGGATACGTTCATTGGCACCATAGACTCGCTGAGCACTCGCTGCTGTCGCGGCAATGCCAACCCCAACACCTGCAGCAACACTGTTAAAGTTTCGTCGGGAAAAAGTTGTCATAAATGCCTCTTGTGAACACCTAGCGTAAAAAGATTTTGAGTTATAGGAAAATGGATTGAATAACAATGGTGTTTTTAGATTCGTAGAAGCAAACGGGACATTCTCAGCAGTCAACTACCGATTATCTTGCAATACTGGGGATGAGACCGTTGAGGGAAATGATTCAGAGGGTAGTAGCGGACGGTGTCGAGGAATCATGGAGCGGAAATCGCCTAGATTGTAAGGACCGCGATAAGGTTGATTTAAATCGACTTCGGCAATAACGATTTCGCCCCATTGATTCGCTGATGCTAAAGGTTTTCCACTGGGATCATAAATCGCAGATATCATCCAATTGTCCTTGGGTGCCATGAAGGTGCTACTGACAATATAGACGTGATTTTCACAAGCTCGCGCGATTGCTAATTTCGGATTGCAGCCCCAAACGGGCCACGCGATGACTTCCGCCCCATTATTTGTCAACTGGCGAGCGACTTCCGGGAAGAAGCCATCGTAGCAAACCATCATACCTATCTTGCCTATGGATGTGTCAAAGATGGGATAGTCCTTGCCCGGTGCGATTCCTTTCTCAACTTCTCCATGGGGTAGGCACACTTTGCGATATTTGCCGATCAATTGTCCATTCGGTCCCATCAGAACGGCAGTATTGTAGACCAGATGCTTTTCTCTTTCGTAAAGACTGAGGACGATGTGCAGCGAATATTTCTCTGCTAGTTGTCCGAAATAATCGGTGGTAGGGCCTGGAATCAGTTCAGCAACTTCGTGAGGTTGTTGCTTCACGTTGACGGAAGGAATTGTTTCTCCCAGCACAACCAAATCCGCGCGACCTGCCGCAGCCTTAGCAAGTAGAGGTTCAAATTCTTCGCAGTTCTGGCGGGGCGATAGACCGGCTGGACGATGATGGATCGAGGCGAGGCGAACGATTCGAGTTGGAGGAGGGGGCGACCTGGCGAACTCAATAGCGCGGTACTTGACGCTGCCCCCTGGAGCCCATTGCAGATGCAATTCGATTTTGGCTTTGGTAGCGCGGGGCGGAACTTGATAAGTGCCCGAGACGGAAGTCCAGCCATCCGTATTTGTTGGTTCGTCGACGGGATGTTCCGGTTCCGCAGAAGGTGTATGCCCTAATTCGCGAATTTGCTCAGCGGATGCGATTCCTTGCACCAACTTGTTGTTCGAGTCAAGCCAAACAACTCGGATGAGAGCAGAACGCCGTGGGCTTGCGACGCCATCAAGCTTTCGCAAGACATGAAACCGCATCCAATCGCCCCCAACCACAGAGTAGGTTTTTTCAAACCATCCATCGAGTCCCTCCCGGTCATCGTGATGGATTACCATAGTCCCGTCGTTTTCCTGATTGCTTCGCTCGTATGAAAACCGAGGTGCGATTTCTTCGCGAGGTGATCGTGTGATCCAACCCTCTGGCAGGTCGAGTGCTTGGTGACTCTCCTCTTTACTCTGAACTACGTTCGCTTGTCCTAGTAACAAGCAAAAAACGGTGAACCATACTTTTGCGTTTGGTGCTGTCATATTCATGAAGGTGAGGAGATTGGACTATACGAAGAGGAATCGGATTAATGGGTTTTCCGTAGGGCGGGAGCGATAGCTAGCGAGAAAGTGTGACTCGATTTTCGAAAGTTCTTCAAGCGTATTCTGGCATTGAATCAGCGTAGGTGAAATTACCAACACGGGCTCATCGGTTGGCATGATTAACTTCGATTGTTGCTGGCCTAAAAATCGATCGTTTTTATTCTTGCTATCTTGCCGAAGCCACTATGTTTTAACCTAAAGCGTGTCCGTTTCCAAAGAGAATTAGAGAGCTTTGCATTTTTGAGGCTTTATCCTTGTTTCTGCGAGAAAGCAAATGAGTCACGGAGAAGTTGCGAGTAGGGTGGTCGAAGTTTGAATTGCTTCCGATTATGCTTAAGTAAAGTCAGGTTAGCGGTCCGAACATTTGGAGATATTGGAATGAATATTCTCGGCAGAAGATTTATAGCGACTTTGGGTTTGGCTTCCGTCATGGCGCTGGTTGGAACGACCAGCGCACTGGCCCAGGAGAATGGTGCCGCAAAGGTAGAGGATTCGAAAGCCGAGGGAGAATGGATCCAGTTGTTCAATGGGAAAGATTTGACGGGTTGGACACCAAAGATTCGTGGTTACAAATTGGGTGAGAATTTTGGTAACACATTCCGTGTCGAAGATGGTTTGCTCAAGGTGCGTTACGATGGTTACGACCAGTACAACGAACGCTTTGGGCATTTGTTCCATGAGGGAATCTATTCTAATTATCGTATTCGCGTAGAGTACCGGTTCGTTGGTTCGCAGGTTCCGGGAGGTCCAGGCTGGGCGATTCGGAACAGCGGTGTTATGGTGCATGGTCAACGCCCCGAGACGATGACGTTGGATCAAGATTTCCCTTGTTCGATCGAAGTCCAATTGTTGGGAGGTGATGGGGTTCGTGATCGCACAACCCTAAATCTTTGCACGCCTGGCACTCATGTGGAAATGAACGGCAAGCTTTTTAAACCGCATTGCACAAGTTCCAAGTCGAAAACTTATCACGGTGAGCAGTGGGTGACGGCGGAGATTGAAGTCCGCGGCAATGAAGTGGTCCGACATCTAATCGACGGGGAGGTTGTTTTGGAGTATCAGCGTCCACAATTAGATCCAGGTGACGCGAATGCAAAACGGATCATCAAAGATGATAAGGTACAGTTGGCAGAAGGAACGATTTCGCTCCAGTCGGAAAGTCATCCAATCGATTTTCGAAAAG
>JBEGUT010000266.1:0-6064 GCA_041178745.1 Planctomycetota bacterium
GCTCCGTCGGTTCCCATGAACAAAACTTTTCCGTTACCGAAAGTTCGTGTCGCCAACAACGGTAAACGCCCATACTGGTTTGATACATCCTGATGGACACACAGCACTTCGCTCCCTGCTTTAGCCCTTAACACAGGAGCGTACCATTGAAACCCTGGCAGGTTCTCCCACACTCGACTGTTATCATCTTCAGTGTCAGCGAGCTTTGTTAACAAGCTTCGTCGTCCCAAATCCGTCAATTCAAAATGACTCGGCGTTCGCAAGCCCCAGCCACTCGGCTGGCTATCATCCAAAGTGACCGGGTAGAGATCCGCGATTTCCGTTTCCATTAATGTCTGATGTCTTCCCTGATAACCGGGCATCAACACCAAACCGCTCGCTTGTTGTTCCACCAATCCCTTAAGAAGACGACACTGCTCCACCGTCAACTGACTGTCACCAATTCCAACATCGCCGAGGAAAACTACGTCGTATTGAGAGAGTTGTTCCAATGAATCTGGAAAGGCTTTGATGTAATCTTTGTTACCACCACCCACTTTGCTCAGACCGGGATGAAAAAGAAGGCAATCTACTTCGACGCCCGGATCGCGCGACAGGGCATTTCGCAAATAGCGATACTCCCAGCGCGGATAGGATTCGACAACAAGCACCTTGAGCTTCTCTTGTCGGATCGCAATCGGAGCGGTCATCTCATTGTTATCCAGAATCGTTTCTTCACCAATTTGAGGAATCTTCAGCGTGACGGTGAAATCGCCCGTTGTCGTTGGCTTCCAAATCAATGCGTCCGTCGTACGTCCCATCGGTTGTATACGCAACGGTTGCTCGACCTTCGTTCCATCGCTGACGGTCATCGTCACCGTTACCGTCTGCTCTCGCGGCAAGGAGCTTTCCACTGTAAAAGGAATTCGCACAGATTTTCCAGAGATACCAAACGTCGGCAAATCAAGACTGAGCAATTCGACATCTGGAAGCCGAGTCGCACTACCTACCGTGGCTGTCAAAATCGGAATCTGTTCAAGTCGCAGTTTCATCGCCGCTTGAACTGGTGCTGTCCCCGTATTCCAATCACCGTCGCTGAGCATCACTACAGCACGAAGTTCCGGGATGCTTTCTGGGGCAGCTGCTAAAGCGGTATAGAGATCCGATCCACCTGTTCCAGCTTCGTTATCAATCGATTGAATCTTAACATCGAATCGCTCAGTCAGACTTTCCCACGCTTTCGGTTCAAGCCATGGGCTTAAAGCTTCTGATCGCTGAAGGGGTGGAGCAGTTGAACCTTCTGCCACAACCACATCTCGAGTCGCCATGCTCCCTGTCCGATCCCCTAGGATCAACAGCGCAGGCTTGGTACTTGGTTTGAATTTTTCAACCCATTCCGGCTGATTCAACAACAGCACCGCTAGTGTCACCATCGCAATACGTAACAACTCTAGTGCTAACATTGACGAGCGATAACCCGAACGGCGATATGCGAGATAACTAAATACAACTGTTGCCAATACACTAGCAACGCTTAGAAGCAAGGTCCAAGTCGACCATTGGAATAACAGCGACGATTCGGTCATGCTGTGACTCCTCGGGATCGATTCAGTTTTGGAACACAAAGGGCTGCTTCAGTGATAAGTGCAATGATCATCACTACTAAAAAGAGTCGCCAAATCTCTTGAACGATTGCACCAATCACCCCTGCCTCGCTATCGACACGCGAGAAGTCGAGGCCTTCGAACAATTCATTGACCTTTTCGCCACTCAACATTTCTGCGCGATCTTCAGAACTTGAACGATTCAGCGCCAGCAGTCTGTCGCCAACTTGATAAACCCCGCTATGGAAAGCGAATTCTGTCGATAATGCTTCGCTATCCCCTGCCAAACGAATCCAGGCTTGAGCGTCGCCGAAGTCTACCGAATCGCCAGCGGTTGCAACTGATGCATTGCCGAGAGCCGTCATGCCTCCGTCCAACGCGCGCTGCAACATCGCATAGATCACAATACCGTTGCGAGCGACGTTCGACTGTTTAGGATCGAGCGATGATGTACAAAAATAGGCAGCGCCTTGATCTGTGGGGACTCGCATTATCCACGGCGCGCCTTCGCTGAAGGAAGCCAAAGCAACGCCCTCACCGGCTAATGCGGCATAACCTTGAAATTGCAATTGCCCGACTGGAAGGGCAGCGCCCGATCTGGAAGCTGCCAGAATATCTTCATCTCCGCGCCAATTCTTGATGACCGTTGGTTTATCAGGTGTTGTCCATTGCATCCATTTGCAATTCAAAAAGGATGGAGAATTCTCGCCCCAGGCAGGCCCGCTTCCTGCACTTCCCTCAATGTCAGGTGGAAAAAAAATCGCTCGGCCACCACGTTTAATAAATGCCGACACATCTTCGGCCGATGGTCCCGCAGGTAAAGGACCTTGCCACAGCAGTAATCCCGCTTTTTCCCACTGAATTTGGGCTAAGTCATCCAATGACACTCGTTGAACTGTCGCCACCTGTTTCGGATCTGGGGAAATGCCAGCAGCCAGGGCGAGCGTTGCTGTCGATGCATCCGACTGACTCACCAAGACGGTTTGCCGAGGAGGAATCTCATCGAAAACAAAGTAAAACTGGTTGTCTGCTAGGTTGGAGTCGGCGGGAAGAGTTACTTTTCCCCAGCCTTTAGTTTGCAATGACTCCAGAGGAATTCTGTAATCCTTAAGGTCCGTAGCTCCTCCGGTCAATTCCACTTCGACTTGCGAACGCACGCCGCCAATATCGATTTCCAAGGGAACTTTTTCCGCTGGATCTGCAGCGTTATCTCGAGATACCGTCAGTGAGAGAACAAGTTGAGCTTGAGCGTTTACCTTCTCGCGGTGTGCATCCAAGATCCGAACACTGCGGTTGCCCGAGGAGGGTTGCGGAAAGGCGACCAGATGAATTCGCACTGGTTGAGCGAACTGCTTGAAAGAATCGCGTATCGCCGACCATTGCTGATTGCTATTTCCCCAGTCGGCTTGCTTCAGGTCGGAGCAAATCCAAACATCGGTTGCGCCAGGGCGATTCACTTTGAGGTAATCGATTGCTGCAGTGAGCATGGCAGGCAAATCAGCCGTTGCACTCGTTCCAGCCGTCTCCGGTGCATCGAAGAGTTGTTCAACTCGCTCAAATTCACGCGGCTTCTTCGCGGCGCTATCGATCAACACCCAGCGGTTGGAGCCAATGGTTGTTAACGCATCACGAAGCTGTTGACGTCCCGACTCCAGTTTTGATTGATTGCCAACCGGCCCTTGCTGCAACATGCTTGGAGAACGGTCTAAGATTACGATAGTCGCATCTGGGCGAGAACCGCTGCTTAGCCCCAGCCAACCGCTGGCAAGTGGCCGCGCAATCGCGAAAATTAAACCAGCAATCGCTAACATTCTCATCGCCAATATCAGCCATTGACGAAGCTTGGCATAGCCACGTGACATGCGATTGGCTGCCAATAGGAACATCATGGCTCCCCAGCGTTTGGTTTGATAACGCCACTGATTGATCAAGTGAATGATCAACGGAAGGAACAGAAGTGGCAAGGCAATCAAAAGCCAAGGTTGCAAGAAACTCATCGTCGCCCTCGCCCTCGACTTCGGTCGATCAAAAAGCGAGTCAGTACGCTGTCGTAAGTTTCGCGAATGTCGATTCGCTGATAGTCAATCGCGGTTGTTAAAACAACCTGACGCAATTCATCGAGATAGCTCGTAAGTGCCTTGTGATATCGATCTGCGATTTCGCTCGGCTCAGCAAAGATAGCGGGGCCCCCTTCGAGGTCGACAAATCGAGTCGGCCGCTGAAAGTTGAAGTTCAATTCCTCCGGATCCAGCAAGTGGAACGCTGCCACATCATGATTGCGGAAACGAAGATGCTCGAAGCAGTTTCGCAACATTGACGGTTCTATAAAAAAGTCGGACAAGATCACGATTAATGCGCGTTGCCGAACGGTCTCAGCCAATTCATGCAAGATCTCATCGAGTCGTGTTGCACCGCGAGGCGCAGCGAGTTCAAGAGTATCGAAGACAAGTTTCAGATGCGCAGGACTTCGCTTCGGGGGAATGTTGTGAACGATCTTCTCGGCGACGCAGGCCAATCCGACCGCATCGCCCTGCTGAGAAGCTAAGTAAGCTAGCGATGCCGACAATCGCTTCGCATACTCCAACTTGGTCATTCCCACGCTGCCAACGTCCATCGAACCCGAGGTGTCGACGACAAGGCAGAGACGTAAATTCGTATCGGCTTCGAATTCTTTAACGTAATAGCGATCTGTTCGACCATACGTGCGCCAGTCGAGTCGACGAAGATCGTCCCCCGGCACGTATTTGCGATACTCAGCGAACTCAACACTCGCCCCACGATGGGGACTGATGTGACGGCCAGACACACTGCCGAGCATCGGGCGACGCGCAGACAGTGGAATACGAGCCAATCGCCCCAGGACGACAGGGTCAAGAAAACTTCGCTGTTTTTTTTCTGGCAGCATCGGGATACTCGGACGGCTATCTAAAAACACTTTGTGGAATTGCTAGGAAACGCGATCGAGATTCGCTTCCGGTTGCACTAGCACCAATATGCACTAGGAAGATGCATCATCCGTAGTCTCTTTGATAAGTCGATTAACGATATCGCGCGCGCCAACCTGTTCCGCCTGAGCAGCAAAGGTGGTAATGATACGATGTGTCAGTACGGGTACCGCGACATGCTGGATGTCTTCTAGGCGAACCATGTAACTTCCCATCAGAGCCGCTCGCGATTTGGCACCTAGAATCAGGTTCTGAATAGCTCGTGGACCGGCGCCCCAGGATACTAGCGGCTTAAGCCATGAAGGTGAAGTTTTATCGGAGGGTCGTGTTTTGCGCACTAAGCGTGCCGCATAGGTGTAGATATGTTCGGGGACGGGCATTCTTCGTACCAGATTCTGATGATCGATAATCATCGCAGCATTCATCAGCGGTTCGAGCGTCGGAAGTTCACCACCCGTCGTGCTTCGCGCTATCTGAATTTCCTCATCCTCAGTCGGATAATCCAACTCGATTAGCGACATGAAACGATCCAACTGCGCTTCAGGCAACGGATAGGTTCCTTCCTGTTCCACCGGGTTCTGAGTTGCCAGAACCATAAACGGAGCATCTAACGTAAACGACTTGCCTAAGACTGTGACACGTTGCTCTTGCATTGCTTCAAGCATCGCGGCTTGTGTCTTTGGAGGTGCACGATTGATTTCGTCGGCTAATACGATGTTGGCAAACACGGGGCCATGAACGAACTGGAACTCGCGTCGTCCCTCCGAATTCTCCTGTAGAATATCCGTCCCGGTAATGTCCATTGGCATCAAGTCGGGGGTGAACTGAATGCGAGAAAACTTCAACGAAAGTGTTTCGGCGAGTTTGCTCACCAATAAGGTCTTGGCAAGTCCAGGGACACCCATCAGCAGAGCATGGCGTTTGGCGAACAAACAGATCACTAATTGTTCAATCACATCATGCTGGCCAATAATCACGCGTCCTAATTCGTACTTCAGTCGGCTGTAAGCATCTCCCAATCGTTCGATAGCTTGCACGTCGTCGTTTGTGAGTTGTGCTTGCTGTCCCACATTCGCCTGCGTCATCGGTTACTTCCTCTTGTTGCCTTCTCAAAGAGTGTCGCTGCTTGTCGGGCAGTCGACTTATTTCATGGAGTAGATGATTGAAACGGTAATAGTTTTCTTAAGATCGCTTAGTTTTTCGGAAAATACTAAGTCAGCTTCTTCTGCATTTTCAGTAGCTGGAAAAGTGCTGCTGGAACCATTCGGATAATTAATTTGTTCCATCCTCTGGTAAGTGCTTCGCGATGCACTGCGTAGAGAAATGATTTTGTCCAAAGAAACTCCGGCTGCCGCAGCTAACTCTTCAGCTTTCGCAACTGCATTTTTATAAGCCTTGGCCATTGCTTCTTTATGTTGCTCAGGTGTCGTCTCAGCGATGAACAACACTTTCATACCGCTCGATGGCGAACCCTCATCTAACGAATACCCCTGCTGCATCGCCATTTGCCGAACAGACTCAAGTTTGTCCTTCTGC